>JBCBHI010000308.1:0-5913 GCA_038525885.1 Bacteroidota bacterium | reverse complement strand
CCACCATGTAGGATACCACCAGGGTAGAATCTACTCCACCGGATAGGAAAGCCCCGAAAGGCACATCGGAAACCAGATGCGCTTCTACGGAGGCCTTGAAAGCCTCTTCCAGTTTTTCTAACCAATCCGCCTCACTCAGGGCTTGGGGTTGATAGCGCACGGACCAGTACCGTTCCGTATGCTTGTTTCCATCCTGGGTGTTCACCACGCACAAGTGACCGGGCAGTAGGCTGCTTACGCGTTGAAAAACGGTACTCGGTTGTGGAATGTATTGGTACTTGAGGTAAGCATCCATGGCTTCAGCATCCAAAGCATCATCAAACTTCGGTAGAGTAGACAGTGCTTGGATTTCGGAGGCGAAATATAGGCCGTCCGTTGTTTGGTAGAGATATAGCGGCTTGATGCCCAAAGGGTCACGGGCTATGAAAACCCGGTGGTTTTCGGGGTCATCTATGGCAAAGGCAAACATGCCCCGGAAGTGCTTTACGCAGGCAGTACCCCACTCCAGATAAGCATGCAGTACTACCTCGGTATCGCTTTGGGTCGCGAACTGATGTCCCTTCTGCTCCAGGGCTTTCCGTATCTCCCGGAAATTGTACAGCTCACCATTGTAGACAATCGCCAGATTTCTCTCAGGGAGATACATGGGCTGGTGCCCCAAGGTGGGGTCAATGATGCTGAGGCGCCTATGGCCTAGCCCTACGGCCTGGTGTGCATAGTATCCCTCACCGTCAGGTCCGCGATGGACTATCTGGTTGGCCATTGCCCGTACGTCATCTTGCTGCACCTGGCCATGCGGCCGCACAATGCCTACAATTCCACACATGGAAGTTCACTTTTACCACACCATTACCTATAGAGGCCATCCTGCCTGTCTCTTTGGTTATAACCTGTGCACAGATGTGTGGCTCTCATTTTGTGTGGATAATCACGGGTGACTTGGCATTTTATTATAAAAAACCGCGCCCCCAACACCTATCCATTCACAAGGGCAAAATTATAGGATTCCCTTTTACAGAGAAGTTAATGAGAGGATAAACTCGATGACGGCTAAGTAGAATTCGATAGTTATTTGGAGACAACCGTGCCAAGCATTTGAGAAGTATTAATTTTGGCCTTCCGTAAGGGAATTTTATGAAGAAGACCATCATTGATGCTGAAAAGCGAGGCTTACAACTGGAGCTGAAAGAGCTTTTGCAGTACAAGGACCTGTTTTGGACCCTCGCCTACCGGGACTACCGGGTGCGCTATGCCCAAACGTTTTTAGGTTTTGCCTGGGCTTTCATTCAGCCCATCGCTACCCTGCTTATTTTTACCTTGGTGTTTAGCCGGGCGGTAGGTGTAGATACTGGCGACGTACCTTACCCCCTGTTTGCTGTTTGTGGAATGATGGGTTGGGTGTATTTCGCCTTTGTGCTTAACCAATCCGGCAACTCTTTGATTGGTGCCCAGGCCATTGTCAAGAAAATCTATTTCCCCAGATTAATCATTCCTCTTTCCAAAGCCATTGTAGGGCTGATTGACTATACCATCTCCATCATCTTGATGGTAGCCCTACTGATCTACTTCCAATTTGTGCCTTCGGGGCAGTGGTATCTGTTGCCCGTGGTGGTACTGGCCAACGGAGTTGCTGCCTTGGGAGTAGGTATTTGGGTAAGTGCCCTTACCGTACGCTATCGTGATTTCATTCACATATTGCCCTTTATGGTGCAGTTTGGTCTGTATGCCACGCCTGTAGGCTATCCATCTTCTTTGCTGATGGATTCGTTGCCTCAGTGGGCTCAAGGGTTGTACTACCTCAACCCCATGGCGGGCATTGTTGAGGGGTACCGGGCGGTTCTTTTGGGGGTGCCTATTCCTTCCCCCCTTAGTTACCTTTCTCTTGGGGTGGCGGTTGTGCTGCTAGTTACTGGCTTATTCTATTTCAAAAAGGTGGAATACCAAATTGCCGATTTAATCTAAAGAAAGTGGGAAACGTAGCCATTGAAGTTAAAGGACTAGGGAAACGGTTTTTCCTCAACCAAGGGAAATCGACCAGCCTGCGCGAATCCATGGGCCAGCTGGTAAGAGGCAGAGAGGTAAGTAAGACGGACAATGAATTCTGGGCCTTACAGGACGTGAATTTTACGGTGGCCGAGGGCGAAGCTATCGGAATTATTGGGAGAAATGGGGCGGGCAAAAGCACCTTGTTAAAGGTGCTATCTAAGATTACGCCGCCTACCCGGGGCAAGATCGAGATCAACGGGAGAATGGCCTCCTTGCTAGAGGTAGGCACGGGGTTTCACCCGGAACTTACCGGCCGGGAAAACATCTTCCTGAACGGAACCATACTGGGGATGTCCCGGGCTGAAGTACGCGAAAAGTTTGACGAGATTGTTGACTTTAGCGGAGTTGAGAAGTTCCTGGATACTCCGGTGAAGCGGTATTCTAGCGGGATGTATGTGCGCCTGGCTTTTTCAGTAGCAGCTCACTTGGAACCTGAAATATTGGTAATAGATGAGGTGCTGGCCGTGGGGGATGCGGAGTTTCAACAGAAGTGCCTGGGCAAGATGAGCAGTGTAGCCTCTGAGGGCAGAACGGTCCTTTTCGTGAGCCACAACATGACGGCGGTTCAGACCCTGTGCCAGCGAGGTGTTTTGCTGCAGCAAGGCTCGGTCATGCATATAGGCTCGGTGTCCGAAGCAGTGGAACAATATCTAGGTAAGGGGGGAGAGCAAAATAATGTGAGTGAGCAAAACCCATTGCAACTGCCAGAATATGGGCTTAGTATAACGGAAGTGGCATGTTTTGCCAAGGGCCAAAGTTCTGATACACCCATTACTACCTTAGATCCTGTACAATTCCAGATCAAGTATGCTTTGCAGGACGTAAAGTCACGGATTGACTTTACCCTACGTTTCTACAACAAGCGGGGGGAGATAGTATTCGTAACCGGATCTTCTCTGGACAAAAATTTGCCTCAGTTTGCTGGTAAGAATGTGTCAGTGATGGAGGTGCCGGCCCACTTTTTCAACTCAGGGGTACTAGATGTAGAACTGTTGATCCTGAAAGACCGCAGAACTATGATCCGTCAGGAACCCAGTGTATTGCAACTCACTTTGGTAGATGGCAAAAAAGAAGGTGAAATCTGGCTGGGCAGACCTCCGGGAGATGTATTCCCTAAGTTTGATTGGCATACCTATTCAGAATAACCCCTTGCTTAGCTAGTTCTTGATTATCCAATAGCTATAGCTCCTCTCTGGAGTTACCAACCATACCATGTATGCCCCTGCGGGTAGTGAGGAGAGGTCTACCTGATATAGATTGTTACCCGGATTAATGTCCTGATTGGTGCTGTTGATCAGCACATTGCCCAAGGCATCGGCCACAATGCATTGCAACACACTCGCCGTTGGGCTCACCAACTTTAAGGTAACGGACTCGGTGGTTGGATTGGGATAGGGTGCAAAAGTTTGAAGCGAACTATTGAGCACCTGACAAGTCTGGTTGTTATTAGGCGTTTGGTCTGGGAAGGACAGCGAGTTGGTGGCTGAAACTTCTATACAAAACGTGCTAGGTCCCGTACGCGTGCTATCAAAGGTAATGGGCAGGGTGTAGCTTTGGGTTTGCCCCACGCCCAGATCTCCCTCCAGGCTTAGAGTAAGCGGTGGTTGATTTCCCACCTGGAAGGTCACGGTTACCTCTTCGGCATTCAGCGTACCGTCGTTAGAAAGGTTGATGATAGGCCGGTAGCCTGACTCTTCGCTGATGAGTTGCAGCGAAATAATGCTAAGGTCAAAGACCGGTTGCACCACCTCTATCCGCTGCTGCACGGTATCGGTGCAGCCTGCTTCTGAGAATACGATGTGTTGGGCAAAGAATACGCCTTCGTTGGGGTAAATGAACTGCACGCTGTCTTGCGTGTCGGTGTCGCCCGCCTCATTGCCAGAAAACCAAAGCAGAGAATTTGCGGTGCTGCTGGTGCTCCACAGGGATACTTCTAGCGGAGCACCGCCAAAGCTGTTGGCAGCCATCAAGCTGGCAACCGGTGCAGGATTTACCATCACCGTCTCAACCAGAGTATCGGCACAACCTTGCGCATCTTCTAATATTATTTGGAGTTCGTTGGCACCAGCTTCGCTCAGCTCAGTAGTGATTAATCTGCCTGTTGGGTTACCTGCATTGGGGAGCAGCCAGGTGAACTGGGTGCCTGCGGGTGCACCTTGGATTTCCAACTGATTGATCTGATTATCGCACAGGTTGCTATGCACCAGCGTGCCACTAGGTAGGTCCGAGATGGTAAACTCCCCGGAGTTGGTGGCTCTGCATCCGTTGCTATAGTCCAGCGTGAGGGAGTAGTCGAAGGTGCCAGCGGTGTCCGTTAGGAAAAGGACCGAATCTTCTGCCGAGCTGTTCCCATTCACATCCCATTGGAACTGGCGGATGCTCAATCCGTTAAGGTTCGTGTTTTCCAGCAATAGGGTAGTGTCATACAGACACCCTACCTCTACCAACGCCTCAGGGATAGGTACTATTTGGCTCTCTACCGTGAGCGTAAGGCTATCGGCACAGCCGAAGGTAGATGTAGTCACCAATTGGATGTCAAAACTCCCGTTTTCTTCGAACAACAAGCGGGGATTTTGTTCTTCAGAAATCAAGGCAGGGTCTTCTGCATGGGCCAATAGCTGCCACTCCCAGCTAGCCAGATTGCTATTTAGGACTGTAGAATTATCAAAGAACTGGACCGAATCACCTTGGCAAATGGGTTCGTTGGTGAAGCTGGCCGTTGGCAAGGCATGTAAGGTGAATTCGTTATGCGTTGCTCTTTCGCAGCCATTGTCACCCGTCACTGTGAGGGTAACCTCATACGTGTCAGGAGTTGCAAATAGATAGGTAGGCTGGTTTAGGTGGCTGGTGCTGCCATCGCCAAAGTCCCAAAGATAGGTGAAGGACGTATTGGCCTCGGTAGGGGTGAACTGGGTAGGTTCGTTCTCGCAGGATGTAGTAGCCGCAAACCCCTCTTCAGGAGCGGTTAGCACCTCAAAGGTAATGGAAGTGCTGTCTTGGCAACCGGGGATGGTACCCACCAAGGAAATAGGATTTGCACCGGATACTTCCAAAGGCAACGTGGCGTCAACGCTTTCCGAAAACAGGTCCCCTGCCAGATACCATGCCCATTGGGTGGAGTCCAACGGGGCCCCGGTGGAACTATTGAGTAAGTGGAGGTCAGTAAAGGCGCAGGCTGAGTCTGCAGAGGTAGTAATGCTAGCCTGGGGTGGAGAAAAAACATGAAGGGTAGCCTGAGCCAAGTTGGTACAAGCCTGGGTATCCGTCACCAAAACGCGAATGTTCGTTTCCCCGGCGTCGGCTACTGAATAAGACAGCGTAGAATCAGTAGAGATAGAGTCCCCATTTACTACCCATAGCTGGGCTGAAATAGAAAAGTCACCGTGAGCGGAATAGGCCAACTCTAGCGGAGCATCCGTACAGCGAGAATCTCCCAGAAACAGATCTACATCAGGGCCCGCATCGTCACGCACCATGATCTGCTGCTGGTAAAACTGATTCCGGTTAAGGCTGTCGGTCACATACAGGTAGGCCGGGAAGGTACCCGAGGTGTCAAAGGAGTATTCTGGAGAGAATACGTTCTCCAGCGAGGTGAAGAATTCAGCTCCAAAGGGATATTCCAAGGCCTGCAACGTTTGACTAGCCACGTTGATGACGATCAAATGTTGGTCATCTACTACACTGCCGAGTAGCAAATTAGCTGGATCATCGTTTACCAGGGCCGTTTGCGGATATACCGTGGGCTCTTCGCTGATCCCATCTTCAAAGTCCAGAATATAGAACCCATCCTGGCCGTGGGTTACCATTTTCCAGGAGCGCCCATCGTTGAAAAAATTCACACTGTTTGGGCTAGTAAGGGTTACCGAG
>JBCBHI010000307.1:0-5935 GCA_038525885.1 Bacteroidota bacterium | reverse complement strand
ACCGTAGCTGGCGCGCAGCTTCAGGAAGTTAAGCACTGGGTTGCCGGCCATGAAGCCCTCCTCTGATAGCACCCACGCAGCCGATGCCGAAGGCATGAAGGCGGTTTGGTTGCTAGGACCAAAGTTGGAAGACTGATCAGCCCGAGCAATCAGAGTTAAGAAGTACTTCTGGTTGTAGTTGTAGTTGATCCGTGCAAACGCAGAGCTGTATTGGCGTACAATGTTATCGATAAATCGATAGCGATTCGCCACGCTGTCCATCGCGCCCCCTTCGAAAGGGGTAGCTACCACGTGTTGTACCACCAAGTCCTCGCGGCCCTTGGTCACCGAGTTCTGGTATTCACCACCTACCATAGCGCGTAGGGAGTGTCCTTCAGGCATAAAGGGCAGGGTGTATTGTACAAAGGCGTTTCCGTTGAAGTTATTCACGTAGCGCTTGTCAGTTACAGACTGGCCTGCTCCGATATTCTCATTGTTCAGCAGCTCAGCAGACTCCCAGATTTCGTTGGAGAAGTCCAGGTAATCGTAGCTACCGCTCACATTCAACTCCAAACCTTCGATAGGCCGGAAAGCCACCTGCAAGTTGTTGATAGTACGCGTGTCTATGCTCAATCCCCGGAAGTTTTCGCGTAGGCGAATGGGGTTGGCGCCATCAGCCCAGAAAGTAGAGCCATCCGCTTCGTATACCGGGTAGATAGGCAGGGCAGTAGACATAGCATCGCCCAGACCACCCGTGTAGGAAACCCGCTGGCGATTGTTCACCCCTCGATTCAGGGAGGTGCTCAGTTTGATGGTCAGTGACTGAATCGGTTGGATATCAACGTTTGCCCGTGCGTTGAGGCGCTCCAGGCTGTTCCCAATGATGTATGACCCGTTTTCGCTGTACGATACACCCAAATAAGTTTTGATCAGGTCAGTTCCCTGGCGCATCGATAGGTCATAGCTCTGCTTAAAGCCATTGTGGGTAAGCAGGTCCCACCAGTCAGTACCCACACCGTTGGTGGCATTTCTGATGGAGTCAGCCGTAGCCCAGTCTACATTGATACCAAAAGTACTTAGGTCAGGTTGGCCCACGTTGCCATCGTTCTCCCAGGTTTCTTGCAACAACTGCATCAGTTCGTTCGCATTGAGCATTTCCGGCCGGGCAACCGGTTGGCTTATGCCGAATCGAGTAGTGAAGTTGAAACTGGGAGCTCCTTTTTTACCACGCTTGGTGGTAATGAGTATCACCCCATTGGCACCTCTGGAACCGTAAATGCCGGCTGCAGCTGCATCCTTCAAAATCTCTACCGACTCAATGTCGTTAGGATTAATGGAGGCTAGGGGGTTGTTGTTGAAGGCGCCATTCTGAAAGTTGGTGGTCAAAAAGTTGTCCTGTGTAATAGGAATACCGTCTACTACAATCAAAGGATCACCTCCGGCAGAAACTGAGGATATACCCCGAATACGGATTACAGAGCCTGAGCCTGCAACGCCGGACCCTTGGATAACCTGTACGCCAGGGGCTTGGCCTTGCAAAGCAGCTTCAAAACTGGGAGTCACCGTGTTAGTAATAGTATTGCCGTCTACCTTGGCAATGGCTCCGGTAAGCTCACGCTTGGTTTCCACCCCGTAACCCACCACTACTACTTCATCTAGAGCGGTTACGTCTTCGTTCAAAACGACATCCAGCACACTGCGTGCTCCTACAGTTATCTCTTGGGCTTCGAAACCCACAAAACTAAATACTAATACGGCTTCAGGCCCTGATACTTGAACGCGGTAACCACCGTCCAAGTCAGTTGTTGCCCCTTGACCCGTACCCTTTACCCGCACAGTAACACCGGGTAGGGTAGAGCCATCCGTAGCGGAAGTCACCGTGCCGGTCACTGACTGTTGAGCTAGTACCGAGGTACTAAGCCCACAGAAAGCCACCAGCATCCAAAGTGCTTTCGCTTTCACTAGAAATGATCTCATAGAACAAGGCATTTAATTGTATTAAAATAATCGGTCGTGATTTCAATAATTCTTTGCTGAGTGCAATTGGAGAGCAGGTACTGTAATAGTGAGGAAGGGAACCTATTCGGTCCGAAATCCTTTACGCCATTTTCGGTAATTGGCACATGTATCATACAATAGCGTGCTCCGTAGTTTTCGAATTCCTGTCAGATGTGTAGTACTAATTCTGATCAGGTTTGAAATAATTTTACTTTAAACCAATATTAATAAGAATATGGCAATTTATGAGTATCGAAACTTTTCAAAAACGCTTCCGTAACTGCGAAATCGTATCCGCAATCGATTTCTATTTAATCTAATATAATTTTTGATTATATGTGGGCTTTTTTGATTTGCGGTGCTTTTAAATCGGTAAGCTGATTTATATAGATTTGAAGCAGAATTGTACAATAAAATATCAGATTAATTACCACTACAGAGGTGGGGAACTCACCGGGTGGAGTTGTGTTAATGAATTTCGGAAAATAACGTAATAGTTTTCGGAGGAGAGCTGATAGTTATCAAAGGGCCTACCGGGGAGTATTCCTTGTGAATAAGGACAAGGGGTTGCCCCACTTTAGTATTTGTATGCCATGGTGTGCTCCTGCATTTTAAAGTATAAGGCACGTTGATATTCACCTTCGATATTATTTGATTTTATGTTTTGGGTTTGGTATCTAGTTGCGTTTAGCCATAGTTTCAAACGTGTGAATACCTCCGCCTTATGAAAAGTGGACAGATTACTATAAAAGATATTGCCCGCGAATTGAATATTTCTCCTTCTACGGTTTCTCGGGCATTGAAGGACCATCCTGATATCAGTGCCGAGACCAAGAAAGCGGTGAAGGAACTGGCTGAAAAGCTCGATTATCAGCCCAATTCAATTGCCCTTAGCCTCCGGAAGAGCCGTACCAACACCATTGGCATCGTGATTCCTGAAATAGTGCATCACTTTTTCAGTACGGTAATCAGTGGGGTAGAGGATGTCGCCCATGAGTTTGGTTACAACGTTATTATTGCTCAAAGCAATGAGGAGGTGGAGCGAGAGGCTGGCAACGTACACGCGCTCTGGAGCAGCCGGGTAGATGGTATGCTGATTTCTCTATCTCGGGAAACCGACCACTTCGAACATCTGGAGAACTTAGTACGGAGAAAGGTGCCTTTAGTGTTCTTCGACCGTGTACCGGAAACCCTGGATGTATGTAAGGTAGTAGTAGACGACTACGAGGGTGCCTTCCACGCGGTAGAGCACCTGATAGAACAAGGGTGTAAAAACATATACCACTTAGCCGGGCCTGCCCACCTTTCTATTAGTCATGAACGGCGCAAGGGGTATGAAGATGCTATGAAAAAGCACAATGTGCCCTTTGAAGCTCACCAGATAGTAGAGACCGGACTTACCCTTGAGAAGGGACGCAAAGTCATGAGAAGTTTGATGCAAGGAGGTACCCCACCCGACGGTATTTTCTGTGTAAGTGACCCCGTTGCCATTGGTGCCATGCAGGTAGGATTGTCCAAAGGACTGGATGTACCCAATGATTTGGCAGTGGTAGGATTCTCTGACGAACCCATCACTGGTTTAATGCAACCTGCCCTCTCTTCCGTGGCCCAACCTGGGTATGAAATGGGGCAACTTTCTACCAGAATTTTTCTCAGGCAGATGGATAAAGGGGTGGAAAATTATCCCCCTGAAACGGAGGTGCTCAGGACCACACTGGTGGTTAGAGAAAGCTCCAAAAGGAAATAACCGATCCCCCGCTTGGGGGATTTTTTTTGATCATTTTCGCAATCGTTTGAATCCGGGCTTGGCTCATGATTTGCCCTTTTTGTAGGTGAAAGTGGCTTTTAGAGCAACGGTTTGCGGTTTTTGGGCCATTAACAAAGTATCTGGATTTGGTGTATTTTTAATAAATCGATAAAAAACGGGCATCTTTTTATCTATTGATACACCACCATCCGTCCTATTTTTTTAGTCAATAGGAGGGTGGTAAACCTACATAGTTCATATGGAGAACTTCTTGGGCATTGACGTTGGAGGCACCGGAATCAAAGTTGGTTTGGTGTCTAAAGCGGGAGACGTCTTAAGTCACTTGAAAATCGACACAGAATCCCTAAGGCAGGGAGGCGCTTTTGTAGACAACTTCATCGATCATCTTGATCATATATTGACCGACCATGCTGATGTAGAACGTATCGGCATAGGTGTACCCGGTACCTTATCCAAAGACCGCGGAACTTTACTTGAGTTGCCGGCCATTCCTGAGTTCAACGGAGTCTCCCTAGGGGATCTGTTGGCCGTAAGGTTTCCCAACCATCAGTTCTTCCTTGAGAATGACGCCAACGCCGCGGCCTTGGGTGAGTATCATTTCTCTGATAAGCCCATGCCGGAGAACTTCATCTTTGTGACCTTAGGCACTGGGGTAGGCGGGGCTGCCATTATCAACCGCAAAATCTTTGCAGGGGGCGATGGCAATGGTATGGAGATTGGGCACATCCTGTCGCGTGGTCGTAAGCTGGAGAACAACATCGGCAAGCAAGGGATGATGGATCTGGCTCTGGAGACCTTGAAGACATACCAAGGATCTACGGATGTAAATGAGCACCGCATGAATTCTCACGAACTTATCCGGGCTGCCACCGAGCAAGATGGGTTCGCCTTGGAGGTATTTGATAAGATTGCTGAACTGCTGGGCGAAGCCTTGGTTTCTACCGTTCGGATCCTGGACATCAAGAATATCTACATTGGTGGTGGGCTTTCGGTGTGTTTTGATTACATCATTAGCAATATGATCAAAACGATGAGCCACTATCTTACCCCGTATTACTTGGACAATCTTCATATTAGCCGTGCCCGGCTAGGCAATGAAGCAGGCTTGGTAGGAGCCGCCGCCTTGTGTTTTGAGGACTCTCTAGTGCATGTATAACTGATTGACATTCAGTCTGTAGTAATAAGAAAGCCCCGTCTTCTTTTCAGAGGATGGGGCTTCGTGCTTTTACGGGGAGGGTAGTTTATTGGTTTTTGTAGAAAACCAGGATGTATTTAACTATCCTCTCGGTTTCGTGATCCACCACCGCGGTAGATACGCTTTTGGCGAGTAGTCTATTACCTTCCTTGGTAAGTAAGGCCACTTCTTCTTTCCAGATGTCACCTTTGTGCATCGACGAAAGGCCCTCGGTCAGCGTATCCCGGCTTATGAACAGATCATTGATGTCTCTGCCAATGAGTTCCTCCCGCTGATAACCTAGCTCCATGGCTGCCAAATCATTGATGGTAATGATTCTTTTCTCAGGTCCTACCTCAATAAAGAAGAATGCCGCCTCGAACAGTTTGTCTTTCTGGGTAAGATCGTTGATTAGTTTCTTGTTCTGGATCTCGGCTACCTTCATATCGGTTACGTCCCGAGAGAAGACCGAACAGCCAATTACATCTCCATCAGAGTTTCTGACCGGGTTGATGTGGTACCGGCGAAACGAGTCTTCGTTGTTCACTGTACTCCGAATCACGAAGTCTAGTCGTTCTCCGGCTAGGGCCCGGTCATAGTAAGCTTTCCACTCTTCTCTTACTGCCCCAAGGGTATCCAGCACATTCTGCCCAATATCAATGCCTTCATACTGTGTGCCTTTGTAGCGGCGTTTGAGCACGTCATTGATGATCATCACCTGGTAGTTGCGGTCTACCGTTACAATGGAATCCTCGGTATTGTTAATCAGAGCGTTGAGGTTGGCCTCTTTCTGTTCGGTATCCTTTTGGGCGGCAATCATCTCACGGTAGGTGTTCTGCATCTCCTCCATGTTTTGCCGCATCTCATCCTCCTGAATCCGCATCTTTTCGGTGATCTCCTGAGATTTCACCAGCAGATTCCGCGTGCGCTCGTTGTTTTTCACCGTAGAGATGTTGGCCGCAATGGATTCCCCTACGGACTCTACAAACTCCACTTTGTAGTCTGGAATGGCCGGC
>JBCBHI010000306.1:0-5938 GCA_038525885.1 Bacteroidota bacterium | reverse complement strand
CAATAATCCACTTCAAATCCTTCAGGGCGTTTTGAACTTCCTTCGAATATAGGACTAATTTCAACCCTCACATTTTTTCCTTCCTCTAAAGCTTTAGCCCATTCTCGTTCCATATTCCTCCACGCGCCTTTGTTTAAGGTTGCTGTTTGTGGCAAATAATTAATCTGCTCCCCTGGCCCAAATAGAATATTGGCAATCAGGTGTCCTCCCTCATCTTGGCCGCTCACTCCATCCTTGAGTTCCACTACCCTACCTTGTTGGTAATCATAGCGGCCCCGTTCGCGAAGCTCTAGATTTCCTGATACTTTCTTTACTCTTCCGTACTGATCCGTTTCATACAGGTAATTATCCACCTGGTACCGATGACTAGGGATTGGGGGACGATTCAGTAGCTGATTCCATCTACCTTTGGCACCGCCAGCCGCTAATACTATGTCTTCCTTTAGCTCCGCCATCAAATTCCCGTCAGGGGTAAAAACTCCTGAAAAGGTTTCCCGGCCGGATACCCCCCAGGTACTCGGGATATCGGTAATCAGGTCCAGGTATTTCTCATTGAACCGTAAGGGAGACTCTTTTAGTCTTTGCCACCCAGTGACTCGGTCAGGTCGGGCGTTGCAATAATTGACCAAGGTGGCATTATCCATACAGTCATCTAAAAACCGGGCGCGTTGGGTAGTCTCTAATGCATCAATCTTATTGACTACTCGGCTATCCAGCTGGCTCAGGATTTGGTCGTATGACCTTGCTCCTTGTGGAAAAACCTCCTCTAACCGGGTACGGTCAGCGGCAGGTAGGTTTCCTTCCTCTATCAGGTTACCAGCTTGGCGGCGTAAGGTGTTGTAAAATAGATCCACCATGGAGGCAGAGAGCAGACCTACCTCAATGTAGGGGCCGATGTCATTCCAGGTCTGGCAGAACCCACTGCTTTGGGCATCGGTGGTACATAGGGTAGAAAATGAGGTTGCTGTAACATCAGCCGCACCTAGGGTAATAGACACCAAGGCACGAGTGAACTGAGGAGTAGCAGCTGCGGCACGAAGTGCCCGAAATCCAATGGCAATTTCCCCTGCTCCTACCAATAGCAGAGTAACATCAATTGCAGCTTTCACCTTGCTAACGGACTCCTCCCAGTTTTCCGTATCAGTGAAGTTTTTCACCGCCAAAGCAGGAAGCGTGATAGGTTGTGTTCCTTCGGGCAAAAGAACATATACGGGTTCCAAGGGAGAAACTCGGAAGACTTCATGGGTACGGGTGACTTCTACATCCACTACATGCCGCCCTCGGTCCTGGGCTTCCATGACGGTATAGGCTTCGTTGAAAATGAGTTTTTGCCCATCACGCTGATAATCAATTCTGTCTTGTACTTTGTTCCACAGCCCACCCCGGGTAAGGTCAAAGCTTACCTGTCCTTCCCCTTTTAGAGCATTGAGGTCTTCTCCAGTCCAGAAGGTAGTGATCCAACCCAAGAATTCATCGCGGGCTTGTTGGTGGTTAACTCCTTCGTACAACCCCTGGAGCATTTCTGGGTCGCCCTCCAAATAGTTGAGCAGCGGGGTTTGGTCCCGCTTTGGGGTGGTACTCATCAACCGATTGACCTGAGCCTCTTCCTTTGAGGTGATATACCCCTCGTCTGCCAATATCCCCAAAAACCTTGTGCGTTGTGTTAGCGAGAGCAATTCGCAACTACAGGTAGGTAGCTGGGCTACATAGTCCATAATATCATCCTGCGGGCGAGCTATGGCCACATCAATCAAGGACCGAAAGGTGCGCTTGCGGGCTTGCATTACTAAGGTGGAAAATTCGCCAAAGTCCGCCGTAGGTACACTGATATGGAGATACGAATCGGCAGTACCCTTCATTTTCCACCGTAAGTGGGTGCGATCGTTTTGCTCGTATTGCTCTTGGGTGGATAGTTCTAATACCTGAGGGCCGTAACTCATTTCGTCTCTCAAGAATTTGACCTCATACTGGTAGTAGGTCATCGTAATTGGTGGGCGGTCCGATTGAATTGCCACTTCATCCGCTCCCTGATACAAAGCGCACGCTATTTCATTCAAATTTCGGGTCCAGGTATCTTGATAATACTCCTGGTAAGCCCCGTCTTCCTCAACTTCCAAGGCGGTAACCACAAAGGGCGGGTTGCGGATCTGTTCCCACTGGCGGTAGCGCACATCGGTGCCCTCCCTGGCGTAGTCCATCAGGTTTTGTGAGGGCGGGTGGTTGTTGACTTCCCGTTCGTCATACCAGTGCTGGAAGCGGAATGCCCCGTGGCCCAGTTCGTGGGCAATGACCCGGGCCCGGAAGGGCACATCGTTGTGCATCATATTCAGAAACACGAAGCCGTACCGGGACTTGCGCGGCATGTAGCCCCGAAAGAGGTATCCTCCGTCCACCAAGAAAAGGTAGTAGTGGTCTTTTTGGAGGGTATTGCCCTGTACCAGGAAGTCCCGCTTCCAGCCGCGTAGCAGGGCCTTGGCCTCCGGGGGGTAAGCACTCAGCAATGACTTTCCGTCTGGGTGGAACCCGTCACTGTTGATGTCCCATTCCTCGTTTTCCCAACGGGGTTCGGTCACCACCGTCCAGCGGACGGCGGTGTTGTCATAGATAGCGTTGAGGCTGTCTTCAATCTCTTTCGCTTCGGCAGGGTCCCATGCCAATGTTCGTTCTCGCCCTACGGGGATGAGGTGGACGGTTTTCTCGATAGGGGTATAGGCTTGTACCCGCAGCAGGCCCAGTAGCACATCGGTTTCACTGTCCGCAGTAGGAGCGTACAGGCCTACCTCATGCGAACCGGGGGCCAGGCCGCTTAGCAGGATGCTGGTGCTATCGGGCATGGTGAGCCGTTGGCCGTCTGTGGTAGCCGCATAGAGGCCAGGAATGGGGTAGGCTGGAGGAGGACTCAGGGAGAAGGCTACCCGTTCGGGTGCGGTGCTATTGACCAGTTGGTAGGCGGGGGTGTAGTCCGATACGGTATCCTTGATGGTGGCGGTGGGGTAGTCCCCGGCGGGGGCTTCGGTACCGTCATCAAAGCTGCCTACGGCCTGGGGGTGGGCCTCAAAAATAGCGGTGTACTGTTCTGGTCCCTTGCCTACCCGGTTGAGCAAGGTGCCCTCAGCCAGATACTGATTGATGGCCCGGTAGCCCCACAGTACGGCGGCACGGGCTTGTACGGTGTCTGGCCTGCCGGGGTCGTGGGTACGGTAGGTTTGGCCTTGGTAGGTCAGGCTCAGGTTTTGCCCTGAGAAAATGGGAATCATAATCTCCTGCCGGATGCGCTCGGTAATTTCCTCGGGCACCTGACTGCGAATACCTTCGGGGATCAGCCATTGCAGGTCCCGCTGCCAGTTTTGGTTGGCTACCTCGTAGCGGGGCTGGATGATGATGAGGGCCTCAGGCTGCCCGATTTCGTGCCACTTTTCGCGGTAATGCCGGGGAGCATATTCCAGGTCGTTCCAGCCAGCATGGGTAACGATCATACCCGTGGGCACCCCGGTAGCCTCCCCAAACCGGGTCCACTCCGCCCACAGTTCCCGGTTTCTTTCGCGGTTGTCCTCCTCAGAGGTATAGAGCCAGAAGTGCCCTTTGTGGTCCCAAGGCCAGGCAAAGTGGTTGTCCTCTTCCGGAAAGGGGCCTTGTACCGTATGGTCTTGGGCGTGGCTGAGGGCAGGCAAGGCCAGTAGGCACCAAAGGAGTGGGTATAGTAAGCGGTTCACGGTGTAGTTTTTAGTTGTTAGTTATCAGTTGTTAGTTGTTAGTTGGGCTTTTCAAGAATGGTTTCCCGCAGAGGAAGCATGGCTCTTATGTCTTGAATCTTGTGTCTTGACTCTGGACTCTTGACTCTGAATCACTCCTTGAGCTGATAGTTGGGGTGGCTGGCAATCCAGGCTCTGATCTCGACCAGGGCGGCAGAGAGGTCAGGGGCGTCGATTTCTCCCGTAAAATCTACCTGGTAAGGAAAATCCTCAATGACTTCGGGCAGGTAATGCATGGCGAGGTAGGCACAGGAAATCTCTTTATCCGCCGCATAGTTGGGCGACGCACAGCGGTAATCGTCGGTCATCACGATATCTACCAAGGGCGTGATGAGTTCGGGCCTTCGGGTATAGAGGGCCGCAGGATAGAGTTCGGCCAAGGCATCCTGAGATACCCCCGTCCGGTCCAGAATGTATACCATCTGCCGGATGGCTCCCTCATCACCCAACCGTGCGAGGGCGGCGTACAGGTACCACCGGTCCACCGGGGAGGCATAGGGAAGCCAGGCACGCAGGTGGTCAGTTTGGCCCGCTACCCGCAGCCAGCCCGCGAGCCAAGCTACTTCCCGGATGTGCGCACCCCGGTAACCAGGAAGGGTAATCTCTATGAAGGTTCGCTCACTAGGATGAAAATCCTCCGGAGTGTACTCCATCAGCCA
The DNA here is from genome assembly GCA_038525885.1 of Bacteroidota bacterium. Taxonomy (GTDB): domain Bacteria; phylum Bacteroidota; class Bacteroidia; order Cytophagales; family Cyclobacteriaceae; genus DMST01. Next base: position 1,527 of record JBCBHI010000306.1, on the reverse strand, counting down.
CTCCCCCAGGTTGGCACTCAGGGAATGGCCCATCAGCAAGGCGTAAGCCATAGTGCCTGCCACGGCTCTGCGCAATTGGCGGTAGGTAGTGCTCTGGGCCAGGCGGTGCATCAGGTCATACACGGGGTAAGCGAGCAGGCCGGCAGTATCACGGAGAAGCTGTACCCATAAGGTGGCGTGCCATTCCATGAGGGTAGTAGTATCGGTGGGGAAGGGTTGCGGATAGGTGGGTCGTTCCCCCACTTTAGCAGCTTCTATATAGGCCTCCAGGGCAGGAAAGGTGCGTATGCTGGGGTAGTCTGCCGAATCTACTTGAGCCGAAGCTAAAAAGGGCAGGCCTAAGATCATCCCCAAACAGAGGTAAAAGCAGGTTTTTGGCATGCGTAGAAAAGGTTTCTGTAAGGATATGATGATAGGTGGCTTCATCAGGTGTATGATTAAGTATTTAGATTAGTTTCTCCCTGCGAAATACTGAAAAATACCTGTTTGATGGTATCCCTGAACTCGGGGAGATCAACCTATCACTGAGGCCGGGGAGGTGGGGCCAGGTCTGCGCCCACGGGCAAGCATCCGGCTTGTCTGAATAAAAATCGTCAACCAAGTCCAGCGAAGGCTAGAAGGGCCCGGCGAAGGCTATGAGAATGCAGAGGTTTTTATTAGATCTGGTGGCAGGATGGAAGGCGTGGGTCCTGTAGGGGGGCTGTCTTATAAAGTAATAATGCAATTTTGCAGCCGAAGAATGTATGGATATTGCTTGTCGAGCGCGACCCCGGCCCTAGGCAGGGGAAGCTCCCGCAGGGTGAACCGAGCTGGCGTTCCAGGGGATAAAAAGTCATCGGCATGAAAATCAACCCTAGCGAGCCATTTAGGTGACTCCGATAAGGAAAAACCCTTTCCGGCCTCCGGCCACCTTTCCCTGATGAGGGAAAGGACTTTTACCCCCAAAGTAAATTTGGCGAGCCGAAATTTCCGCTTCATTATGAGACATCCTCTGTTTCCAGAGCAAGATTAACTAAGTTCCCGGAGGGAACGACATACCACCTCCAGGCCATACCTGGCGAGTGCCGCCCTCTCCGAGGGCTGATGAACTGCCAGAAATTTAATACCCCGAAGTACCCTTCGGGGCAACTCTCTGTTGTCCCTTCCAGGGACTTTGATCGACGTCGCTTTCCAAACAGGAAGTTTGGATGGAGACCCGTATGGCATACGATACTTCATGGTAGGATTCACCTCCCAAGTTGCCTTATGCCGTCCGTAGAGCGAAGTGTGGCACAAATAGCTATAAATGAGGGCATTATGCCGCGCGCCACACAAATGGGGGGGCGAGTTTTTAGTGGTCAGACGACTCGAAGTCGTCAGACCACTGGCACTGCAATAGTCTCACCACCAGCCAATTATGCTTTCCGCCCTTGGTTGGGACTTTGGTGGTCGTCGCTTTCCAAACAGGAAATTAGGATGGAGACCCGTATGGCATACGATACTTCATGGTAGGATTCACCTCCCAAGTTGCCTCAGGCTATTGCCCAG
>JBCBHI010000305.1:0-5940 GCA_038525885.1 Bacteroidota bacterium | reverse complement strand
TCTTGATCTGGTTGTCCTGTCGGCCAATGAACTCAAGGGTATGATGAACCGTCCACCGCACCAAATCGCCCGTGCAATACATGGCCTCTCCTGGCCGCAGGGGATTACTGATTCGCTTGGCCTGCGTATTCTCAGGGTCATTCAGGTACTCCGTAAACAGGCTATCTCCGGATACATACAACATCCCCGGTAACCCGGGAGCGGTAGGACTAAGATCCTCATTGAGTACCCAGGCCTGGCAGTTGCCCACGGGACGACCAATCACGGGCTGCTGAACGAAATCGCCCAGGGTTTCCTGCGTGATCATCTGGTGGATTACCCCCACCGTGGATTCGGTGGGTCCGTAGTGGTTCATCACTTGTACCTGATCGCCCAAGACTGCGAAGACCCGTTGGATGGCCTCCACATCAATGGCCTCACCCCCGCAAACCACCAGGCGCAATTGGGGCATCGCCCCGGCCTGAAACTGATCATCGAATACCAGCAAGCGAAGGAACGAAGGCGTCACCTTCAGGTAGGTGACCTTGGCCTCCGTGGCATATCGGGTTAGCCAAGTAGGGTCCAGGTAGTTTTCGCGAGGAAACAGGTGTAAAGTGCCTCCGGCAAAGAGGGTTGGGAAAATCGTGGTGTAGCCCAGGTCAAAGGCGTAGGAGGAAGTAAGCATGCTGGCATCCTCGTGCGAGAGCTGGGCCCGCTGCATCATCCACTGCGCATAGTTGGCTAAGGCGCGGTGGGGCAACATTACCCCTTTGGGGGTCCCTGTAGACCCTGAGGTGAAGATGATATAAACGGGTTGCTCGGGCTGTACTAGGACCGGAGTGAATGGAGATTCCCCTTGGATCTGCTCCCAAATCACCCGCTTGGTGGTAGGGTTCAGCCGCTCTTGAAACTGGGCTTCTGCCAATACCACTGGCTGCCCCAAGTCTTCCAGAATAGCTTCGAGCCGCTTTTGGGGAGTACTCGGATCAAGGGGTACAAAAGCTGCCCCACATTTGAAACAGCCGATGAGGGCACTAGCCATGGCAAACCCCGGGGTGAACATGAGCCCCACGGCATCACCCGCTTGTACTCCTGCGGCCTGCAATGCGCCTGCTACCTGAACGGCTTTTTGGTCCAGTTGCTGGTAAGTATAGGTTCCCGAAGCGTCCGCTACCGCTATCCGGTGTGCGTGTTGAGCTTGGGCCTCTTCCCAGAGGGTAAGGGCGGTATCGAAACGGGTGGGCTGCTGAGTTTGGTTAATTTCTTCGAGCAAGCTTGCACTTTCTTGCTGGGTAAGGGTGTGAACCTCGTGTAGCGGTTGATCAGGGGCAAAGAATACCTTTTGCGCCATGGTTTCCCATCGGAGCATGAGGTTTTCGATGGCTCGTGGATGGTGGTTGGCCTGATCATATTGTACCCCCAGGGCAGGCACTCCATGCTGTTCGGTGAGATAAAGGCACAAGGGTGCAGAAGAGGACCGAAGCAACTGGATCGGATGGAGTGCTTCGGAGGCCAAGGCAACGGAATAGGCTAAGGAGTTGCCTTGCTGAGCTGCCAATACATCTACCGGAAAGTCTCTATGGGAATAGACATTGCGAATCTGTTTACTTATCCGCAGGAGTAATGATTTCAACGTATCCTCCCCTTTTACCTCTTCATGATAAGGTAAGAGATTGTTCTGCGGGGCGTAGGATAGCGTAGGATCATCTACCAACATCCCAATACGCAGGCTACAAGTTTGAGTAGTCTTCTGTAAAGTGATAATACTCAGAGTAGAAAACAGGGCAAAGGCAGCAGCAGGTTGACCTCCGGTAATGGCTACGAATCGCTCCGCCAAGGCCGTGGGTAAGGCAGCCACACAGGTATCCCATTCCGAATTCCGAACCAATGGGCTCGGCGCACTTTGGAATTCAGGGGTTTCTGCGGCGATGGCAAGTTCACGCTCCCAAAATACTTTCGCTGAGGCATACTGGGGAGAAGCGAGGGCAAGTTTACGTTGGCTCTCGGGTAGCATTACGGTACAGTTCTGTGATTTTTCTATTCAGAAACTTTATACAATCGAATGGTCAGCTGTGTCAATGATTTGTGTACTGATTTGAGTTCAATTTTCATTACAAATGAACGAATAAAATGGGAGAAAATTCTCATTGAATGGGTGCAGAAAAAGGAAGAATTCTTAGATGTTTTATTGCTATAAAACACTGTAGGGTAAGTTTTTTACCAAAATCCACTCCCATGGAAATGATTCGTGATAAGAGACTCCAAATCCTGACAACTTAAGACAGATTTTTAGAATGAAATGAGCGCCCATTTCTTCTGAGAAAATTTCAAATCTTCTTAAAAATTGAAACTGGCTTCGGCATCTAATACCGATGTGCTGTGGGATTGCTTACCGAGCAGATCTATATCTTGAATAATTTGATCCGAATTATCCAATACGGTTCTAAGGAGATCGAGAAAGTGGCCTTTGAATTGCTCCATAGTGGTAGCGCCAAAGAGAGCCTTCCGATACTCCATACGGATACGGGCGGTGTCCTGGTAAAAGTAGGTCCGTAGGTGCATCTGATATTTCAGATCACTAGGTATATCTTCCTGTACCCGCAACTCGGTATGCTCATCCAGTTGAATCCGGGTAGCCTCTTCCTGAGTAGCCTGCACATATTCGGAGGAGTAGGCCGCATGAAACAGCGTATTACCGTCCGCGGCAAACCGGACGTTGGTAGCTTTCACCAAGTCCCGGTAGGCATAATCCTGATTGGCATAAGCATCCACCGCCTGTGCCTGTACCCCTTGCACCAAAGCTCCTACCGTTTGGGTATGGTCAACGGACTGGGTGTAAGGAATCAGGGTGGCTAAGGGCCCCACGATAGAGAACATATCCTGTTGGGTACGGCCGGCTACGGGTATTCCCAAACTTACCTCCGGCTGGCCGCTGTACTTGTGCAACAGCAGGAGGAAGATGGCGAGTAAGCCATTGCTTGGGGTAATGCCCTGGGCACGGCAGTACTCCGTCAGTTGTTGGTGTTCCACAGCGGATAGCTCAACCTCGGTCACCTCACAAGCCATATCGTTACTATCGCTGTGGGTGGGTAACTGTAGCAAAGCGGGCTTGTGGTCAGCGTACTGATCGAGCCAGTAGCTGGCCTGATCTTGATGGGCAGCTCGCACTACCTCCTGATCTTTCCACCGGAGGTAGTCAGTGTATTGTAGAGAGGTGGCAGGCAGATCCTGGCCCTGATACAAGGCCATGAGTTCCTGCGTCAGCAAGTCGATGGAGATGCCATCGGCAATGAGGTGGTGTGCCTCAAAGATTACCTGCCGGATCTGCTCGCCCTCTTGCACCAGTAACACCCGGAATAGGGGTGGCTGCGCCATGTCAAAAGGCTTGGCGGTTTGGGCAGCAGCCAAGTCGGTGACCACGTGCAAAGGCACGGCGACGGAAGTATACACGCGCTGAATAGCCGTGTCGCCCTGCACTTCGAAGCCAGTTCGCAGAATGTGGTGCCGTTCGATCAGCTGTGCCAGGGCGGATTCCATCCGGGCGGTATCCAGCCTACCCCTGACGGTATAGGTGCCCCGGATGACGTACTGTGTACTTTCCGCTTCCAGCATTTGCTGATGGAAAATTCCCTGCTGCACTTCCGATAGCGGGAAGTTACTTCCGATGCCTTCTTGCGGTACAATACCTGGCAAGCCCTGTGCACCGGGCTGGATTTGCCCAGCCTGGGCTTGTATGCTATCGAACTCGAAGATCTTTCGGATGGATAGCTGCGTCTGAAACGTGCGTGACAGGCGGGATGCCAGCAGAATGGCTTTGAAGGAGTCGCCCCCCACTTGGAAAAAGGCATCCGTAGTGGAGAATTGGCGGTGGCCCAACACCTCGCACCATTCCTGATAGATAGCTTGCTCAGCTCCGCTTAGTTGCTCGGCTTGGGTCGCTCCCTGACCTTCCTCTATTTCCGTATTGAGCGCGTAGGCGTTTAGCTCCTTGCGGTTGATCTTACCGTTGGGCGTGAGCGGCATCTGGTCCAGTACCACCCAATGGTGCGGCACCATATAATCCGGCAAGTAATCGGGTAGCGCCTTTTTGATCTGCTCGGTGGCTTCGGCCGCCACTCCTTCCTTGAGCGTAAGGTAGGCGATGAGCAATCCGCCTTGGTCGTTTTTCTTCACCACCACGGCCGCCTGATTGATCTCTTCGAACCGCACGATATTCTTTTCAATCTCGCCCAGCTCGATCCGATATCCGCGCACCTTCACCTGATCGTCACTGCGGCCAAAGAAGTGCAGAGTGCCTTCCGAAGTCCACTGCCCAATATCCCCGGTGCGGTAGAGCTTGCGTTCGTCGGGGTGATCGAAATAATGATCGTAGCCAAAGGCATGGGCGGTCTTTTCGGGGTTGTTGATGTAGCCGAGGCCAACCCCCACGCCCGATACCAGAATGTGGCCCTTCACGCCCATGGGCATTAAGGTGTCCCAATCATCAACGATGTACAGCGACAGGTTGCGAATGGGGGAACCGATGGAGATGATGCCGTCCGAGGGAGGCTCATGGTAAATGGCATGGGTGATATCGTCGGACACTTCGGTAGGTCCGTAGGCATTCACCATCGGGATGTCAGGATGCTCTGCTAGCCAAGCCTTCACCAAGCTGTAGGGCAGTGCCTCGCCAGTAGCAATGAGGTACTCCAGCGACTTGAAATCTTCGGCACTGCCAAACTGCTGGAGCAGCGCCATGTAGGAAGGCACGATTTCCAGGATGGTGACCTTATCCTCGCGCAGTTTGCGGCAAAGTACCTCGGGCACGTTGACCACATCATTGTCGTAAACCACGGTGGTTCCTCCTACCATAAAGGCCTCCATCATCTGCCAGATGGAAATATCGAAGGAAGCGGAGGCCGTTTGGGCGATTACGCTGCTGGTATTGAGCTGCAAATCATCTTGCTTGGCCAGCATGTGGTTGAGCATGCCCTTATGCTGCAACATGGCCCCTTTCGGATTCCCGGTAGACCCGGAGGTGTATATGATATAGGCCAGATCTTCGGGCGTGGCCGTAGACTTGTATCCGGTCACCGGATGGGCCCGCGCGGCGGCCAACACCTCTTCCAGAATCACCGCTTTTACGGCAGTACCTTCCAAAAGGTGAGCGTGTTTTCGCTGCACTATCGCCATTTGTGCCTCGATGTCTTGCAAGACAAAGTGCACCCGCGAAAAGGGTAAATCGGGCTCTACGGGCACGTAGCCCGCTCCACCCAGAATGATTCCCATAATGCCCAGCACAAGCTCGTCGCTTCGGTCGGCGATGATGGGCACGGGGCGGTTATACGGTAGGCCATGCGCCTCTTTCAGCTGCACAGCCAAGGCAGTAGTCTGGGCGTACAATTCCTGGTAAGTGTGGCTACGCGCTTCATATTTCAGGGCCAGCTTATCGGGGTTAGCCTCCGTGAAATGCTGAAACAGATCAATGAAGGTTTGCCCTTCGGGAATGGGGCGGATGGGCCCGGAAAACTGCTGGAATAGCTGCTCTTTTTGGGCTGCGGTCCAGATGGTCAAGTCTCTCACCGCCGCCTTGGGATTGGCTACAATGGAGGCCATGAGGGTAGCCACCTGCCCAAGCGTTTCTTCGGCCCTTTGTGCCGTAAATAGCTCCGTGCTGTACTCCAGGTTGATTTCGAGGGCCTCGCCTGCTTCTTGGAAGTTGAAGGTATAGGGGAAGTTGCCGTTGTAGGGTTTGTAGTCCAAATCCTGTACGGTAAGGCCTTCCCACTGAAAGGTTTTCTCCTTGCTGGCGTGGTTGTGTAGAAGCACCATCACCTCGAAAGGCGGAGGCACAAAACCCGGGAACTGCTGGCGCAGGTAGGATTGCAGTGCGCTGAAGGGGAAATTCTGATTCTCATGCGATTGCCGCAAGGTCTGCTTCACGGTAGCCACCAGTTCCGTGAAAGGCTGGTCGGGGGCAAA
>JBCBHI010000304.1:0-5945 GCA_038525885.1 Bacteroidota bacterium | reverse complement strand
ATTTTTGCTTTTTTGATGAAATCAAAAAAGCAAAAATAAAACCTCGACATCTCAAGGTGCCGAGGTTCTCAAATAAGTGAGGGTTTGAGTGTAGGATTAGCCCTTTAGAACTCTTCTTTTTCCTTCAAAATAGGCCAATATAAAGACCCCTAGTCCGATAGCCAGGCTGTAGAGGATCGGATTGATGGGTAATTCCTCGGCGCCACCTTGTGCCGTGGCTAGTGCTAGCATAGGGGCGGTGTAGGGGTGCCAAAAAGAATACTCCCAACTTATGATGATGTTGGCCGAAACCAGACCAGCAAACCCCAAAGCCAAGGGGAAAAGTATGCTGCGCCAGCGGAAGCTAAACCAAAACTGAAAGGCTACCAAGGCAAAGCTGGCTCCGCCAGACCATAGGACCATTTTGCCAATGTCCCCAACGCCGGTGTCTTCTTGGAAACCCAATTCTGGACGGAGAATGCCCAGCAAACCTCCAGTGCCCCAAATCAGGAAGAAGAACAATACTAAGCTGGTCGCTACCAGGCCTAGCAGTATCAGTACCTTAGCCAGGTATTGCTGGCTGCGGGCTATGGGGAGTATCCAAAGGTGCTTCCAGGAATGATTTTGATGTTCTATCTGGAAGAAAAACACCGCCAGCAAGGTCACAAACATGGGGAACAGCAGAAATACGCTGGGGTTAAGGTTCATCATGCCGTATTGGTGCCAGGCATTTTGCTCCGGGCCTACCATGGGAGTTTCTCTCAGCCAATAGATCATGAAGTTGAGCGTGACCAGAAACAGCGGAGAAAGTAAGGCTAGCCAAAAGGCCAGGGTGCGGCGGTACTTACGTACCTCAACAGAGAGCGCTTGGGGGATTTGAAATGCTATTGCGGACATATTTCTATTCAGTTAGGGTAAGGAAAACATCTTCTAAATCATCCTGCTGCATACGCAGGCTGAAAACGGGCAGCCCTTTGGCTACCAAAGCCTGATTTACCTGGGCTACCTGATCCTTGTTTTCTACCGGTACATGTAGGTGGTGACCGTTGCAGTGGCTTATAGTAAAGGCCTGCTGCTCCAGGACTGTTTTCGCTTCGCTAGCATTCTGGGTTTCTATCAGTACATGGTTACCGCTTTGGGCATGCAATTGATCCAGGGTGCCTTCGAAGATCAATTTGCCCTGGTTGATGATGCCCACATGAGTGGCCAGCTTGTTCATCTCAGCCAACAGGTGACTGGAAATGAATATGGTTTTGCCTTCTTCCTGATTGATTCGGATGAGAAGATCCCGGATATCCCGGATGCCCGAAGGGTCCAAGCCGTTGGTAGGCTCGTCCAGGATGAGCATATCAGGATCGTTGAGCAGGGCATTGGCGAGCCCTAACCGCTGTTTCATACCCAGAGAGTAATGCTTTACACGCTTATCTGCCGCATGCGTCATCTCTACCAGGGCAAGCACTTGCTGTATCCGGCTGCGGGGTGCACCGTACATGCGTCTGGTGATTTCCAGATTGGCCCGGCCGGACAGGTGCCCATACAAGGAAGGCATTTCAATAAGTGCCCCTATCCGGCTGTAAGCGGCCAAAGGATTGGCTTTCAAGGGTTGGCCAAAAAGGGAAATGGAACCGGACTGTGGAGGCAATAGCCCCAGCAGTAAGCGGATAGTGGTGGTTTTGCCAGCACCGTTGGGCCCGAGGAAACCATAGATCCCTCCTTCGGGAACCGAAAGGCTGACCCCGTCCACCGCCCGGTGGTCGCCAAAGGCGAAAGTGAGTTGTGAGGTAGATAGACTATACATGGATCAATCGTTGATGTGTGGCCAAATGTGTAGGCTAAGAAAGGAGGTGACAAAAGCGATCTACCCCTGCCCAAAACAAGTCGCCCAAAGACCCTATTGGCTCTGCCAAAGGGGTGGCAGAGGGCAGGGGGGATTTCGTAGACCCAACAGAGGATTTGGTAGATTACCCGCCCAATCCTGCCTGGAATAGGGAGGATCTCTTATTTCTTTGTGACATGACGGTCTCCCAGAAACGCTCCATTCACTGGTCATTGGTTTTGCTACACACCCTCTTTTGGGCGGTCTACCTATACTTTGTGTTTACCCTGTTTCTGTCCAATGACATTCGTACGCTGGAACTACGGACCCGCCCACGCGTAGCTATGTTTTGCATGCGGGTGTTTTGGGATTTCACTTGCTTCTACTTGCTATATGGTTTTGGGATACCCAGGTTGCTTGCCAAGGGCAAAACGGGATACTTCATCTTTATGGCGGTAGGCCTGCTTGTACTTGCTACCGTTACCCGTACTCAATTTGAGCTTTGGTGGATCACTCTGAATAAAGCCAACAATCCGGTAGTGGATAGTGAAATTCCCTTCTGGACCCAGTATATGATTAGGGGCCTGTCTAGTCTGTTTGTGATTGCCATGGCTGGGTTAGGGCGCTTTACCTTCGACTGGTTTCGGCAGCAGAAAGAAAGGAAGGAGCTGGAAAGCCAACGGCTGTCTAGCGAATTGGCCTACCTGAAATCACAAGTAAATCCGCACTTTCTGTTCAATACTCTCAATAACATATATGGTCTGGCCCGCAAGCAGTCTCCGGATACGGAGGATGCTATATTGAAACTGAGCGGGATGATGAGGTATATGCTGTATGAAACCAATGTAGAGGTAGTTCCCTTGAGCCGGGAGGTGCAGCAGCTACAGGACTATTTGAGCTTGCAAAGCTTACGGTACAAACAAGAAGGAGTGGCCACCCTGTCGGTAGTCGGGGATATTGAGCGGGTGCAAATCACTCCCTTGTTATTGGTGCCCTTGGTGGAAAACGGTTTCAAGCATGGCCGTTTTTCTCAGCCGGGAGACTGCCTCAGACTTTCTTTGCAGGTGGAGGATAATGAATTGATTTTTCAAACGGAGAACCCGATTGCACCCAAGACGGAACAAAAGGATGCTGTGGGTGGCGTTGGGTTAGATAATATTCGGCGTAGGCTAGATATTCTGTATCCGGAACGGCACTCGCTAACTACTGAAGAGGAGGATGGGATTTTTCGGGCAACTTTAATGGTACAATGGGCATGACGATACGCTGCGTAATCATTGACGATGAGCCTCTGGCACGGGAGATTCTGGAGGACTATGCCGAACGGGTTCCCTTTCTGGAGTTGGTAGCTACTTTTGACAATGGTCTGGCTGCCCTTACCTATTTGTCGGCCCATACGGTAGACGTGCTTTTTCTGGATATTCAAATGCCTGAGCTCACCGGGATGCAGTTGCTCAAGGTATTGCCAAGCCCGCAGCCTGCTGTGATCCTCACTACCGCTTATGATCAATACGCCCTGGAAGGTTACGCTTTGCAGGTGACTGATTACCTACTCAAGCCCATTGCCTTTGATCGTTTTCTGCAAGCTGCCCAACGCGCTTTTCAAAACAGCACTAAACAAGAGGTGGAGCCTGTACCCACGGGAGTAGCTCCCCCAAAGGGCGGGACCGAGCCTGAATTCTTGTTTGTGAAGACGGAGCACCGGATGCAGCGGGTGATGCTGGCTGATCTGCAATACATAGAGGGAATGAAAGACTACTTGATGCTGCATACCCGGTCAGGTAAACTAATGACTCTACAGAATTTCCGGTACTTTGAGGATCGGCTACCTGCGGAGCGGTTCGTACGGGTACATAAATCCTATATGGTAAGTATACCTCACATAGAGCAGATAGAGCGCAGCCGGATCACCATTGGGGATCAACTAATCCCCATTTCGGATACCTATCGGGACCGTTTCATGGACTTGTTGAAAACCCAAGGCCTGCTATAATGGACCGCTGGTTTAGACAGTGTGTGGTTGCAAGTAGGAGGTGAGCAAAATGATATAATGAATGCGCATCATTTGGCATAATTTATTGGTGAGGATGGGTTAACAATTGGAATTTTATGTAGTTTCGATAGTTATACTATTATCATCCAAAGCATGGATATGCACAAATCGACTACTTTTCTACGTAATTCCCTGGGCTTGTTTGTGGCTTTTATGGGATTGGCTGTCACTCCTGCCCTGTGCCAGGAGGATGACGACTTTGATGACTTCGACCCCTCCCTATATGAAGAGGCTGGAGAAGTTCTGAAACCCTTCTGTACCAACAAGGTGTTGGGTCAAAGTCCTACGCAATTGCTTTCCATCGGATACGATTTTCAAGGACCGGCTACCGTTACTTCACCAGAAGCTGGCGCTTTTGCCGCCGAGTCCGCCAATTGGCAGCTTTCTCAAGGCCTTCGGTTAGTGAGCAATGTGCCCATCCTTTCGCGGAATGACATTCTAATTAACTGGGGAGTGAGCTATATCCACTTAGGATACCGTCCGGTAAATAATGAGACCTATTCTCATCCGCTTAATGCCAACTTGGCTAACCATGACCTGAAGTGGTTGAATACCACCTTCACAGTATTTAAGCCCTTGAATGAGAAACGTTGGATTCTGCTACAGGCAGGTATAGAGGTGAATGGAGACTATTCCTTTACCAACCTGCCGGATATCCGCAATACACGCTTCCCGATTGCATTACTATACGGTTTCAAACCCTCTGACAAACTCATGTGGGGATTTGGTGCTTCACGCACCTACTTGGGCGGTGCACTCAATTACCTGCCTATTGTGTATTACTATCAAACTTTCGCCAACGAAAAGTTTGGGGTTGAGGCCGTTGTTCCTTCCCGGATCAATGTGCGCTATCGGTTAGATAGCCGCAACCTATTTACGCTGGGGTACAATGTGGAAGGAGCCACTTACCGTTTGAGCAACTTTAATAACACGGCTGGGGCAGCCGACATCATGGGTAACATCAACGAAACAGAGCTGCGCCGTTCTGAAATTCGCCTGGGACTCAACTACCAGCGCGGAATCAATGATTTTATTTACGTGCAGGTGCAGGCTGGCTACCGGATCAACTATGCGTTCGATGTAGACCAAGGGGAGTTTTACCGAGGCTTTGACAGCGAAAACTTTTTCATGACGCCTGGCCTCTCCAATACACCTTTTGCCCAGCTTACGCTGAGTATGGTAAGTCCATGATGGGCGGTTGAGAAGCAGATAAAAAGGAAAGGCCCGGATGCACAATCCGGGCCTTTCTTTATTCAATGCCTTCAGGGAAAAACTCCCGGGCAGGTCTTAGTTTCTTCGCTGGAGACGAGTCCAAACGTCAGTACGACCAAACACAGGGCTACCTACGTACCCACGAATGTCGATGGTGTTCTCATCGCCGTCGCGGAGTTCGATTTTGCACTGGTAGGTACTGCCGTTATTGGGGTCATATATGGTGCCGTCACTCCATAATTTATCTTCCTCGTCATACACGAAGTCCTTCAGAATCCGGTATCCCTTCAAAGGAGTACTTCTGAGAGATTCGTCAGGATTGTTAACGTCAGTACGAGGATTGCCGCTTTCGTCATTGGGAGTTTCCAACCATACCACGCGGCCGTAGTACTTGTTGCCGATTTTTTCAATCTTAATCATCGAGGTGCCTTTGCTGGGCTTCCAAACGCCAATCAGTTTGTCACCTTCCCCGTCATACATCACCGAGGCAGCGGCCACGAAGGTGATGCAAAGGCCTAATGCCAAAAGGATTCCTAATTTTTTCATATCAATTGGTCCGATTTTATTTCTTGATTAATACTCAACAGTAAGTCCGAACGTAACTTTTGCTTTAAGCTCATCCAAATCTTGGGCCAGATTTACATCTACCACCAAAGTAGAGCTAGCATCTTGCAAGTAGGGGAGGATATCTTCTGGGTCTTCCGCCACATCGCACGATACCGGATCACTGCCAGGCAAAGGGCTTTTGGTAGCTACCGAAACCAGCTCTAGCTCATTGCTAACCCATTGTACCAAGGCGCTTTCTAAGGTCTCGCGAAGCGTATCCATTTCAAACTCAATGGTGGCCGCATTACATACACCGCTTTGATGTCATCGGCATCAATG
>JBCBHI010000303.1:0-5964 GCA_038525885.1 Bacteroidota bacterium | reverse complement strand
TAGGTCCTGAGGCTCCAAGGGAGGCACCACATAGATCTGGCAGATCCGAAAAATGGATGCCTGATTCTCTTCAATCAGTGTTTCGAAAGAGTCCTGGAATGGGGAAGCTTTATTGATCATGCACAGGGTTGGTTCCATGCTCGTTCAAAATATGACAGCTTAGGAGAAAAAAATTAAGGCCCGGTCTTTTTAACCGTGCAAGTAGTAAGCAAGCCTATTGAGCAGCAGGGCTAAATGGTTAAAAATGTGACCTCCTGCCCACCACCCAACTCACCTACGGTAGGAGATTTGAACCAACCCTGGTAGCTTCCCTCCATGAGGTACTCCTTTACTTTGGCCACCCTCGGCATCCTAACCTGGGTCATATCGGCAGCAGCCCAAAACCTTCATGTAAGCACCTTGGCAGAACTCAATGCCAGCGGTGGGGTAACTACCGATAGTCAGGGAAGGGTATATGTGAGTGATTTTGGGCCACAACTCGGCAGCAGGCCCGAAAATGCCAGTATTTACGTATGGAACGAAGCGAGTAATGCCTTCACCGAATTTGCGACGGGCTTTCCAGGAGCCTCTGGTTCTTGCTTTGATGCAGACGGCAACCTTTATCAGGCGAGCCCGTCAGGAACCATTGCCAAAATAAGCCTAGAAGGAGAGGTGGATTATTCCTGGTGGACTGCCGACCTACAAACACCGATAGGCCTGGAAGCAGACCCAGAAGGAAACATTTATGTGTGCAATTGCTCGGGCAATTCCATTGGGAAGGTTAGCCAGGAAGGATACGAAGTCTTTGCTGAGTCAGAACTATTTGCCTGCCCTAACGGCCTTGCCCAAGATGAACAGGGTAACCTGTACGCCTGTAATTTCAATGATGGTAAGGTGTTTCGGATAGATCCTGATGGGGTCGTAAGCTTGGTAATTGAACTTCCAGCACTTAGTGCAGGCCCAGCCCAAGTGGGCAACGGGCACCTTATTTATTCCCATGGTTGGCTATACGTGACTACCATAGGCAGGGGAGAGGTATACCGGGTAGCTACTGACGGTTCTACTCATGATCGCATTGCTGGTCAGGCCTTGGCCTTTACCAATACGGATGGTCCCGCCTTAGAAGCTACCTTTTCCAAGCCCAACGGCATTGCGGCCAGCATCACCGGGGACACCCTGTATATCAACGTTTCAGAACCTAAATGGACGGATAACCCCGCAGGGCTACATCCGGCTAAGGTGCGTATGATTACCGGAGTCTGTTCCCTCCCCAATTCGCACTGTGATCCCTAAGGATTTATCCGTAGGCCCACCCGTGAGTCCACCAATCAAAGTGGATGCTTTGCACGGGATATTTTTTAGTACTTTATCTTCCAATTGATACTTATACCCTCTAGCTCATGGCTCTGATTTCTCTCAAAATTAACGGGACTACACGGGAAGTAGATGTAGACCCCAACACCCCCTTACTTTGGGTATTGCGCGATCATATGAACCTGGTAGGCACCAAGTTCGGTTGCGGCATTGCCGCTTGTGGCGCCTGTACTGTCCACTTGGATGGCAATCCGGTTAGGTCCTGTTCTTTGCCCGTTTCCATGGTAGGCGAGCAACCCGTTACCACCATCGAAGGACTCTCAGAAAAAGGAGACCATCCGGTACAGAAGGCCTGGCTGGAAATAGATGTACCCCAATGTGGCTACTGCCAAGCGGGACAAATGATGAGTGCAGCCGCACTATTAGAACGGAATCCCAACCCCACCGACGCCCAGATAGAAGCAGCCATGAGCGGTAATATCTGTCGGTGTGGTACCTATACCCGAATCAAGAAAGCTATCAAAACCGCCGCAAACGCCTAATTGCCATGACAGTATTCAAAACCAAAGTGGGCCGTAGGTCCTTTCTGAAGACCTCAGCCCTGGCCGGAGGCGGTCTCATGATTAGCTTTAGCTGGTTGGCGTCCTGCAAGCCGGGCGAAGAAGAGCAAGCGCTGCAAATGCCTGATGAGTGGTTTGAACTCAACGGCTTCATAAAAATTGGCGAGAACGGCGTAGTGACTATCATGTCACCCAACCCCGAAATTGGCCAGAACGTGAAAACCTCCATGCCCATGATTGTGGCGGAGGAACTGGACGTAGACTGGGATCATGTGGTGGTAGAGCAAGCCCCTCTCAATACCGAAATATTTAGAAGGCAGCTGGCCGGGGGTAGCCAATCCATCCGGCAGGGCTGGTACAGCTTGCGAACTGCGGGAGCTATGGGCCGCCGTATGCTCATGGAAGCTGCCGCCAAAGCCTGGCAGGTGCCTGTGGGTGAAATCACCACCGAAAAAGGGGTACTCTATCATCAAGCCACCGAAAAGTCTGCCAACTACGGAGACTTTGCCTCGGCGGCAGTGGGTCTAGAGGTACCCGAAGAAATTGCTCTGAAGGAAATTCAGGACTTCACCATCATTGGTACGGACCGCCGAAATGTAGACGGCCCTAAGATTGTGACCGGCCAGCCCCTATACGGTCTTGATTACAAGGAAGAGGGCATGTTATACGCCATGGTAGCACAAGCTCCCGCTTTTGGCATGAAACTAAAGTCCACCGACTTTGCCGCTGCTAAGGCCATGCCAGGCATACGGGACGTATTTACCTTTACCAGCTACCCAGAAGACCAAGCCAAGCAATGGTCAGATGTAAGTGCGTTTTCTGAGCAGGTGGCCGTGGTGGGCAACTCCACCTGGCAGGTGATGCAAGCCAAAAAAGCGCTCGATCTGGAATGGGAGCCCTTTGCAGAATACAACGATCTCTTTGCCGGAAGAGGAGATGATACTTGGGAGAATCCGGTACCCGCCGGGTTGGAGAATTCTGCCAACCATATCGAAAAAATGGCTGAACTAGGCGCGAAAGCGGCTCGGGAAGTTCGCCGGGATGGCGATCCTGAAGGGGCGTTTGCCCGGGCGGCCAAAGTAGTAGAGGCTACCTACACCGCTCCCTTCCTGGCACACAATACCATGGAACCCATGAACTTCTTTGCCGATGTACGGGATGGCAAGGCAAAAATGGTAGGCCCTACTCAAACTCCTGAGTTTATGGAGAAGAGTATTTCGGAGAGATTGGGGATCCCGCTAGAAAACATTGACATACAAATGACCCGGCAGGGTGGGGGCTTTGGCCGACGCCTGTATGGCCACTTCATGGTAGAAGCTGCGGTGATTTCTGATAAGGTACAAGCTCCTGTAAAGTTGGTTTATACCCGGGAAGACGACATGAGCAACGGGGTATATCGTCCTGCCTACCATGCCGTATACCGCGCAGCTCTGGATGCCAACAACAACCTCATTGGCTTCCATGTACGCGGCGGAGGTATTCCTGAGAGCCCCTTGTTTGCTAACCGTTATCCTGCGGGAGCAGTAGAAAACTACCTGGCGGAATCCTGGTCTTATGATTCCAACATCTCGGTTGGGGCCTGGCGGGCACCCCGCTCCAATTTCATTGCGGGGGCAGAGCAGGCCTTCTTGGATGAAGTAGCAGAAGCTGCGGGCAAAGATCCCATTGCCTTCCGGTTGGAGCTGTTCGAACAGGCCATCAACAATCCGGTAGGGGAGAACAATGACTACGATGCAGAACGCTATGCTGGGGTGCTGAAGCTAGTGCGAGAGAAAGCCAATTGGGATACCCCTTCTTCCAATGTGCACCGTGGAGTTTCCGCTTATTTCTGCCATAACACCTACGTGGCGCAAGTGCTAGACATGTCCATGGACAACGGTAAACCCACCATTGAGGGTGTTTCCTGTGCTATAGACTGCGGAATAGTAGTGAACCCCATTGCGGCGATCAATATGGCCGAAGGCGGCATTGTGGATGGTATTGGGCATGCGCTGTATAGTGGCCTTACCTTCACCGACGGTAAGCCTGATCAGCAGAACTTCAATACCTACCGACTGATCCGGCACATGGAGGCGCCTAAAAACATAGATGTGCACTTTGTGAAAAACGAAGTAGACCCCACCGGACTCGGAGAGCCGCCATTCCCACCTATTCAGGGTGCTCTGGCCAATGCTCTTTACCGGGCTACCGGAAAACGGCACTACCATCAGCCGTTTATGAACGACCCCATAAAACTGGGTTAGGCATAGTATATTGATAATGAAAAAGGAGGCGATGGCCTCCTTTTTTGTTTTGGAGTGGCTCTTATTTCATTCAACTAAAAATAGGATCACACTAAAATCTTGGTGACAGAATTTCATTTATGGAAATAATGGTTAGCTGTGCACCTCGGAAATATAGTCTGTCGTCAGGAAAAGGGAGTAGCTCTAATCAACACCAGGGAGTTTACACTTATTACAACTAAATCGCCTAAAAACAGTAGGTTGCCTTTTGCAAAATGATGATTAGACATAAACACGATTATTGCAAACAAAAAATCACTCGAATTGCTTTTGCCAGAATTTCATTTTGTTTACATTTAAACTTCTGTAACCTAAAGACCGCTCAAAACTGATACTTTCTTCTGAGATGCCTAAGTGTACCTTCCGTCTCAAACTCAGTTCATTACCACTTTCGCTACTACTTTTCGATGCGGACGATCAAATCATAGATCGTTTCTTCACTAAATGGTTCCAGATTTAGGGTCCTACTTTTCCTATAGGAAATAGGGTATCGTTCCTTTCTAAATTTGTTTGGGGGAGTGTTCGAATAAGCGGTTTCCTAAACACAGAGCTAATAAGATGCTAACACCTAGCATCAATCCCACTTTCTCATAAAAGATGTTAACTCACTTTCCTTACGGGAAGCTGATTCCTAATACTAAAACCGTATGCTAAGCTGTTTAGCTTGGCTTACCGGTATTAGGCTTATAGTTCACTTTAACAGACAATTTGTAGGAACAAGGCCATCTCCATTGGGGATGGTTTTTTTTTGACCCCTCCTATAGGATCAAGTATGATTTCTGGGGAATTCACGCCGTTGTCGGTGTTTAAGGGCGGTGAGCCCGTCACCGACAACCTACGCGGTCCGACTTGTAGGTGGTGCGGGGCCGCCTAGGCACCTGTCGGTTCTAAGCCACCAACAAGGACAAGCCTTGAAGGTAAATTAGTCCCCAGGTTTCTCAACCTAAAGGATCAATTCTAAGGATCGGTTCATGTTTCTGGGAACCACTTCTGCTGGGTGGTAAAACTGGGACCACAAAGATTTTTAATAAAACACCTTGAAACCTTTGTACATATTGTATCCTTCATAGCCAACGCGAAGACCCAAAATCACGGATCACTCTTAAAGCCTGGGGGGAATAGTATTTGAGTGGTTAGCTTTGGAGAAACTTCAAGCCCTTGGATACTTCTTTACTAAGCTTATTTCTGCCTGATGGTGTTACCGAATATTTTGAATTGGTAGATGCCTGCCATGAAGGGGAAAGCCTGATTCTTTATTTGGAAGAAAAGCCGCTTCTTCCCGATGGTTATGAGCAGGACAAGCTGGAGAGCAAAGGCTTCTATGATCCTATCCGGATTCAAGACTTCCCCATCCGAGGAAAGGCTTGTTATTTGGAGGTGAGGCGAAGGCGCTGGAAGAACCACACCACCGGCAAAGTGGTGAGTAGGAATTGGAGACTCTTGGCTCAAGGCACGCGAATGACTCAGGACTTCGCGACTTTTTTAAAAGGAATTACTCGATAATCATCCGGTAAGCGCAGCTACCCTAGCGCGTTTTTTCCATGTGCAAGCCAAGGTGCTGATTGGTCAATATGTCAGCCACTTAAGCGATTATTTGACCTGGGATCAACTGAAGCATGCTGAAGACTGGATCCTCTTCGAGCATAATATAGGCCCCCATCTCAGTATTGATGAGACCGCACTAAGTCAAGGAGAACTTTATACCGTACTGACCAATAAAGCGGCCAAAGGTAAGAAGGGTAGTCTGGTGGCCATGATCAAGGGCACTGACGCAGATAAAGTTGTCCAGGTGCTATCCAGGATACCCCTTAACCAGCGACTAGAGGTAA
>JBCBHI010000302.1:0-5973 GCA_038525885.1 Bacteroidota bacterium | reverse complement strand
TTATGCATCACGTAGAAAGCCGTCCGACCGATGGTCAACACCTGCTTCCACAAGCAACTCAAAGAAAGTTTTGCGCCCCAAAACTTACCGATGCTTTTGATACGGCCCCAAAGATTCAATCTTGCTCTATTATTCGCACCTTTGGCTGAGGCTAGTCTACTAAGGCTGTGCCTACACCTTCTGGACTTCAGAAACCAACCAGGATAGTGAGCCTGGCAAATAATTTATACACCAATTTTGCTAGCTCCCATTGAAATCATGTGACCGTATAGGTTGTTGGTGGCGGGCTTATCAGCACTTAAACACCAACAACGGCGAGACTACCTAAGAAATTCTGTCTGATTCATTTCACTTCTGCTTAGCTCTGGCTTGACGGGTTGAGGTGAAAGAAAACCCATTGCCTATTAGCAATGGGTTTTGCAGGGTCCAACGGTTCATACACCTGCTTATATTTCAGTATTGTAGGGTTTATATGCCCAATGATTTTCGTAGATGACTCATTGCGGATCGTATACGAGTTTTTACAGTTCCTAATGGGATGCCAAGCTCCTCTGACACCTCCACTTGAGTATATCCTTTTAGATACATTAGATCCACCACTTCCCGGTGTTCAGGCTTGAGTAGACGCAGTAGTTCCTCTACTCCAATTCGGTCAATAGTTTGCATTGTGAAGTGGTTTCGCTCAATGGTGTGCTCATTAGGTTCAATCTGGTCAGTCTTATTTTCGTTTTTGTACATTTTTGAGCGGACTTGGTCAATGGCCAAGTTTCTAGTAAGGTTTAACATCCAGGTAAATAGTTTTCCTTTGCTGTCATCATAGATCTCAATCTTTGACCAGATTTTCAGAAAGGCATCATTTAAGACTTCTTCAGCCACCTCACGGGTTTTTACTACACGAAGCACCACTCCAAATAGGGTAGAAGCGTAGTTTTGGTATAAGTACTCCATTCCCACAGGGTGCTTCACCTTGAGTAGTCGTACAAGTTCGGACTCGGATAGTTCCTGCTTCTGATTGGGTAGTACTGCAGCTGAAATCATGGGTGCTTCTTTTTCACAAAATAAATGTACCGGATTATGGACCTACAGGCTGCGAAAGAATGGTTTTAGACTCACATGTGAGATGTGATTATTAATCCTGCATACAATCTGGGGCTTATGGATGAATAAGGATTTTTCGTCTGGTTGAAAATGAGATTCATCGAAACTAAAAAACCCCTTCAATGAAGGGGTTCTGAATCTAGACAAGAAATTGCTTAAAAAACCGGATGAACCTTACAAATGAATTACTTCATCATAGGCTGCGGCGGTGGCTTCCATAACAGCTTCGGACATGGTAGGGTGTGGGTGGATCGCTTTAATTATCTCGTGGCCTGTGGTTTCGAGCTTACGCGCGGCCACTACTTCGGCGATCATTTCGGTGACATTGGTGCCAATCATATGAGCCCCTAGCCACTCTCCGTATTTGGCATCGAAGATTACTTTTACGAACCCTTCGCTGGCTCCTGCAGCTTTGGCTTTGCCAGAAGCTGTAAAGGGGAACTTGCCAACTTTCACCTCATAACCTGCCTCTTTTGCCTTTTCCTCGGTATAGCCTACAGAGGCAATTTCTGGAATACAATAGGTACAGCCAGGTATGTTGTTGTAGTTGATGGGTTCTACGTGATGTCCAGCGATCTTTTCTACACAGAGAATGCCTTCTGCTGAGGCTACGTGAGCAAGAGCAGGGCCTTTTACTACATCACCAATGGCATATACTCCATCTACGTTGGTTTTGTAATAATCGTCTACCAAGATTTTACCTCGGTCTGTGGCTACCCCTACGTCCTCTAGTCCAACGCCTTCGATATTACTAACTACTCCGACAGCCGAGAGGACCACATCACATTCCAGGGTTTCCTCCCCTTTCTTGGTTTTCACGGTCACCTTGCAGCCGTCTCCTGAAGTATCCACAGCGGTTACTTCTGAGTTGGTCATAATATTGACTCCGCTTTTCTTGTAGCGTTTCTGTAGTTCACGAGAAACGTCGGCATCTTCAACGGGTACAATGCGGTCCATGAATTCTACGATGGTAACTTCTGTACCAATGGAGCTATAGAAGTAGGCAAATTCTACCCCGATGGCTCCTGAGCCTACTACCACCATCTTTTTGGGTTGCTCCTCCATAACCATGGCCTGGCGATAACCGATGATTTTCTTGTTGTCGATGGGGAGTGCGGGCAGCTCTCTGGAACGTGCACCGGTAGCTACAATGATGTGCTTGGCTTCGTAGTCTTTGGTAGCACCACTTTCATCGGTAACGGATACTAGCCTGTTGCTCTTGAGTTTTCCGCGACCTTGGATATGCTCGATCTTGTTTTTGCGAAACAAGAACTGGATGCCTTTGCTCATGGAGTCGGCTACCCCACGGCTACGGTTGATCATAGCATCGAAATCAACGGATGAACCATCGATCTTTATCCCATAGTCTGAGGCATGCTTCACGTATTCGAATACCTGGGCACTTTTAAGCAATGCTTTGGTAGGGATACAGCCCCAATTAAGACATACACCGCCGAGTTCGGCCATCTCTACAACACCTACATTCATGCCTAATTGTGCAGCACGAATTGCAGCCACATATCCACCAGGGCCGCTTCCAATTACTATGAGATCAAATGATTTCTCCGCCATATCAAGGGATATTAATAGAGGTTATTTCGTTCAATTCGGCCGCTAAGGTAACAGATTTGAGGGTAAAGTGCAGGGGCTATTATTCCGTCTAATGCAGCGGTTGTTTTTGATGTAATTGGTCTAGAAAATGCTCAGTATTTTCCTTGGTCTAGAGAGCAGGTAAGCGTCAATTATTCTGTCCTTGCTGGCGCGTTTGTTCTATAGTTTCCTGGTCTCGGTAGATTTCAAATTCTACTCTTCTATTGAGGGCTTTGTCTGCGTCGTTCTCCTCCTCTACAATGGGTCTGGAACTACCATAACCGACGGCTTCCACTCGATATCCTGGTACGTAATTGAACTTGACAATATAGTCTCTGATGGCCTCTGCTCTTTCTTGGGAAAGAAGTTGGTTGAAATCCTCACTTCCACTTCCATCTGTATGTCCTGAGATCCGAAGGAAAAAATCAGGATTGTCATACAGGAAGTTGACGATTTTGTTGAGATCTGGGTACATCTGGGGATCGAGGTCGGCACCGCCGGAGGCGAACTCGATGGATTCGAATTCTATGCGGCTGGCAATATGTTCGGCAGTTTTTAGGATGGTGGTGTCCCCACTCAGGTGGAAAAACTCTTCAATACGAAAGAATTCTTCCCCTTGGATGACGATCATATAGTTGTTGTCATTGATGAGATCGAACTCAAAGGTGCCATCTGCCTTTACAAATTGAGGGGCTACCTCAATGCCGTTGTCTAGGTCAATGATGGAAACAATCCCATTGAAGGTTTCCCCCGTTTGGGAATCGGTAAGCTGGCCTGTGACGCGAGTGGTAGCATTGGGTTGTGCTCCCATGGGTAAAGGGAAGGAGTACAGATCCATAAGGTCCATAGATTGCTCCACTGAGCGTGCGTAGAACAAGTCGCGAGATTCGGAATCAATGGTGAAATAAAACTCACTTCCAGCGCCATTGACCAGTGGGCCGATGTTCTTGGGTTCTCCCCAGAACCCATCGAATTTGGATACCTTATATATATCGTACTCTCCAAAGTTGAGTAAGTGGCCTTCGCTACTGAAGTAGAACACATCGATGAGAGGGTGGTAGAATGGGCCGAGATCTCCCTCCCGGGAGTTGATGACTGGCCCTGCATTTTGGGCTAAGCCCCATTTGCCGCTGCGATCCCGAACAGTGAACCAAATGTCGGACAAGCCAAACCCTCCTATCCGGTCGGATGCGAAGAAGAGGGTGTCCTCGGTGATGCTCAGCGTAGGTTGAGAATCCCAACCTCCGCTGTTGACTTTGGTGCCTAAATTTTGGATCTCTCCCCAGGTGCTATCTTCCTGCATTTTGGCAGAAAAAAGGTCACAATTCCCATATCCTTCAGGAGAACCGCACCGGCTAAAAAACAGAGTATTACCGTCTTGGGACAGGCAAACGGAGCCTTCATTGTAGCGGCTATTGATTTCAGTTAATGGGACAGCATCGGTCCATTTATCACCAATTCTGCGACTGATAAACAGGTCCTCATTGTGGGTGGTGGCCACCAGGCTAATTTTCTCACTCCGGCGCGAGGTGAACACAAATACGTCACGGCCTAGGTTGAGTGCAGGACCATAGTCTGCCTGAGGGGAATTGATTTTGGACCCCATATTCATGAGTACGCCCCGTGGAGGGCGCAGGGTATCGACTTCTTTTCGGTATTCTACCAGCTCATAGTAGTATTCCAGGGGAACAAAGTTGTGCTGGTTAAGGGAATCGTAGTAAAGTTCTATGGTAGCCAGGTCAATATCGGTTCGGTGGTGCTTGAGTACAAGTTTGTACAACCGCTTGGCACCGTCCAGGTTGCCGAATAGCTCGGTGAGTTTGGCCAAACGCCAGAGGAGGTAGGTGTCTTTGTAAAAGTTTTGTATGCCAAACTGGCGGGTATAGTCTACGAGTAGAGGATAGACTTCTTCCCACTCCTTCTTGTTATCCAGTTTCCGTAATTCCTCAAGGGCCTTCTTGTCTTGGAAATATTCTACTTTGTTGACGTTAGGAAACTGGAAAAAATCACCTGGGAGATAACCGGGTTCTCCTGGAGCGAAGGTAACTGAAGCCTGCCCCGGCACTGGGGTTTGAGCCCAACTATGACTGGGAGTATAAAGCAAAATGACCCCAAAGATGCCCGCTACTAATGTTTTAAAAAAAAGGGTGTTTCCCATCTGATTTGTGTTACGCAATCGGTAACCTTTACGTAAATAACGGTATACCTGCCGAATTTTTAAAAATCCTGCCAAAACCGGGCTTGGCATAGGCCTTGCAGATTATTGCGCTACTCTACAAAACGCAGGTTTTGCGGTGGGATTGTGACATCTTGACAGAAGAAATTGCCTGATGAGCGAACATAGCAATAGACCATTTGATGAATCCTTATTTCTTCCCCATATCGATGAAGATACTGGGGATTTGATTTTATCAATCAGCACGGATGATTCGGATGAGGATGATAACCTGGATATGCCGGATGAGCTCCCCATTCTGCCTATTCGCAATACAGTATTGTTTCCGGGAGTGGTGATTCCTATCACGGTAGGCCGGCAGAAGTCGATTGCTTTGATACGGGAAGCGTATAAGGCGAACCGGATTATTGGGGTGGTGGCTCAGCGGCACAGCCATGCGGATGATCCCTCACAGGATGAGCTGCACTCGGTAGGTACGGTGGCAAAGTTGATGAAGATGATTGTGCTACCGGATGGTAACACTACCGTGATTATTCAAGGCAGGTCCCGGTTTAAGGTAAGGGAGATGGTGCGTGTGGAGCCGTATATGGTAGCCAAATATGATTTGCTGGAGGACAATTTCCCGGATGAAAGTCATGAGGAAATGGGGGCTTTGACTCAATCGCTGAAAGATACGGCTGCTGAAATACTGACACTGAACCCGGAGATACCTAAGGAAGCGGAGGAGGCTCTGGAGAATATAGATAACCCACGGTTTCTTACTCACTTCTTGTCTTCCAACGTAAGTGCCGAAGTGGGGGATAAGCAGCGACTGCTAGAGGAGAATGATGGCTTGAGGAGGGCGAAGAAATTGCTGGAATTCATGCTCCGGGATGTGAAGATGCTGGAACTGAAGCATGAGATTCAGAAGAAGGTAAACTCGGATATAGACCAGCAGCAGCGGGATTATTATCTGCGCCAGCAAATGCGGATTCTACAGGATGAATTGGGTGAGGATACGCCTGAGCGTGAGCTGGAGGAGTTGCGGGCGAAGGGAATGGAGAAGGACTGGCCTAAGGAGGTTCATCAGCACTTCAATAAAGAGATAGATAAGCTAAGCCGGATGAACC
>JBCBHI010000301.1:0-5973 GCA_038525885.1 Bacteroidota bacterium | reverse complement strand
GTACCACCCGCCTGGTTGATGAGCCGCTGCTGTGCCAGGATAATCTCCTCCCCGTTCACGCCGGGTCCGGCCATAGACACAATGAAGCTGACCCCGTCGTATTGGGCAGCCACCAGGGGTGCTATCAGCCCGCCTTCGCTGTGCCCAATCAAGCCAATCTGGTCCGCTTTCACTTCAGGGCGCGCTTGCAAATAGGCCATGGCTGCGGCCACATCCCCCGCAAAATCCTCCGAGGTAGCTCCGCTGAACTCACCGGTGGACTGTCCCACCCCACGGTCGTCGTAGCGCAGCACGGCAATCCCATTGCGAGTTAGGTGGTCTGCCAGTACCCAAAAGGGCTTGTGGCCCAGCAACTCTTCATCCCGGTTTTGCGGGCCGCTTCCGGAAATTAAGATTGCCGCAGCCGTGGGGGTACCGCCTTCGGGCAGCGTGAGGGTCCCCGCCAGGGTGATCCCTTCGGTTTCATTGCGAAAAGTAACCTCCTCAGAAGTGTAGGGGAAAGGCCCCTTGGGTTCTTGGGGGCGATTCATGGCTACTGATCCGCTCTCCTCCCGGGTAAGATTCATGCTTTCGGACATGGGCCCCTGATTGAAGGTGCCCACAATGCCCTTACCCGCCTGATACTCGCCCTCGTAGGTGATGCCTGCTGCGGAAAAACCCAAGGTTACTCCATTTCCGGTTACCTCCACCTTGTCTAGGGGCAGATCCTTGGCTCCTTGCATCGGTACATCCATAGTACCCGAGTAGGCATCGTCCGTTTTGGTTAGGTTGAAAAAGACCTCTAGCTGGGTACCGCTTACTTCCAAGGTACCCTTCCAGGTTCCGGACAGGTCCTGGGCAGCCAGGCTGCCGGTGGCGACCATCCACAGCATCATCAGTATTGGCAATCGTCTCATTTGCTTTGCTTCTAGATTATTGACCTTAACTCATCATTAGTCCCTACAAGGCTACACCTACTGTAGGGCGGTAGGAGAAAGGCAAAGTTGGGTAAGTCCCGGACCTCCCATGGGCAACCAGGTGCGGCTTTCTTAGCGGAATGCGCACGGCGGCTTTCTTTTGCCTAACCCCTGCAAAGTGCTACCCTCCACGCATTAATAAAAAGAAGAGTGAGCTATGCACGCATTCTCGTGATCAATACTGCCAAGCGCGGGACGAACGTCCTTGGTCACTCTTTGTTGCAAATCGCTCCCCACACCCCCAACTTGCACCATGGTATTTTTGCGCATACGGTGGGTTTACCATTCCCTTACCTGGCTTGTGGTTTGGCTAGCCTTGAGCTATGTCTCCGCCGGGGTATTCCGGGAATACCCGGCCTATCAGCTGTACATCCTCACCTTGCTCAAAGTGATCGGTTTTGCCGTGGGGGTATACCTACAGTTTTATATCAAGGAGCGCTGGTTCGATTCCCGGCAATACCGCAAATACGTCTTCATGGTGCTATTGGGTTTCGTGGTCAGTGTACTGGTAAGTTTTGGGATCCACTATCTTTTCCCCATTCTTCCCGCCAGCTGGAAGCAAGATGCCATCAACATGGTGGCCCTCCCGCCACTTGCCTTGGGCATCCGGTACCTCAAGCGCGGCGTCGTCGGTCAGTTTCAGCTACAAGAACTGCGAGCCAAGACCGCACAAACGGAGCTCAACCTGCTGAAAGCACAAATCAATCCCCACTTTTTGTTCAATACCTTGAACAACATCTACGCGACCAACCAAGAGGATGCGGCTAAGGGTTCGGAGATGATCATGGAGCTGGCGGATGTCATGCGGTATCACCTCCGTTCTTCCAAACAGGAACATGTGAGCCTAACGGAGGAGGTGGACCTTCTGAAAGCCTATGTGGCCTTGGAAAAGCTGCGACTGAGTGAAAACTGCTTGGTCACTTTTGAGGTAGAGGGTGAAATTAACGAAGCCAAGCTGCCGCCACTCATTCTGTTGCCGTACGTAGAGAATGCCTTTAAGCACGGGACTCACCCCACAGCTTCTTGCTTTGTGACCGTCCGCATTCATCGGCAACCGGAATCCCTACAGGTTCTGGTAGAGAACAGCATCATTGCCAACCGACGGACGGTGAAAACTCACATTGGCATGAAAAACGTAGCCCGCCGGCTACAAATACTGTATCCGAAGCGTGAGGTATTGATGGTTTCTGAACTCCCCGGTATTTTCCGGGTACAACTCCAACTGCCCCTATGATTCCGCTCCGCATCCTAATTGTCGACGATGAACCGCTGGCCCACAAGGTGCTTGAGGGCTACCTCAGCAAAATGCCGGAGGCAGAGCTAGTGGGCAACTGCTACGATGGCATTTCCACTCACAATTTCCTACAGAATCAAGAAGTGGACCTCCTCCTGCTGGATATCCAAATGCCCGACATCACCGGGCTAGAGTTACTGGACATCTTGCAGCAGAACGCACCCAAAATCATCTTCACCACAGCCCATACGGAGTATGCCTTGCAGAGCTTTGACTATGACCAGGTGGTGGATTATCTGCACAAACCCATCCGCGTAGGGCGGTTTATGAAAGCCATTGACCGAGTGCGCAAGCAGCTCCAATTGGAGCAAGAGTTCAGCCAGCGACCCGAGGAGCCCCAACACTCAGGGCAGGCAGAGGCCACGCCTACCTCTGCTTACCTGAGCTTCAAGGACAACAAGGTGATCCATAAGGTGCCCATTGCGGACATCCTCTACATCCAGTCCTGGGGCAACTACCTCAAGGTATTCCTGGACAACGACGAAATGAAAATGATGCGCATGCCCATTAAAGCTTTGGAACAGGAGTTAGAGGGCACGGGCTTCGAGCGTATCCACAAAAGCTATCTCGTCAACAGCAACAAGGTGAGCAGCATAGAGGGCAACCAGGTGAGACTCCCCGGCGATACCCTCCTGCCCATAGGTAAAAGCTACGCTCTCACTGCCAAGCGGAATATCACTAAGTAGCGTGAGAGATTCGAAGTTGGAGGTTGCCCTCCTACGCTAAAGCTTCGGAGGACGAGGAGGTTCGAGGTTGGAAGTTAGATTTTTGACAGTCTGTTGTCTGTCGTCTCATATCTCAAGTCTATACCTTGTACCTATCCTCGTACCTCGTCCCATCTTACTCTTTCCCCTTCAACGCGGCTACGAAAGGCTCCAGGGCGTCTATGGTCACGTGGTCCATCACCACTACCTTGTACCAGCGGGGGTTGTCGTGCTGGTCAGGTACCAAACCGAAATCCTTGGCAATGGCTTCCGGTACATCCTCTGCCCGCATAGTCAGGATATTGCTGGCCTCCGCCTTGTAGTAGCGCACCCCTAGCTCGTCTAGCTGCCTTGCCAGCCATTCGGTACGGCGGCGTAGGATGTCTACCTTCTCAAACCAGCCGTGGGGTCCGTAGGTCATCAGGATCATCCAGACGGCTACGGCATTGGCACCACTGCGGCTGCCCACCATAGTAGTGTCTTGCCCCTCTACGTACTGTGCCTCTCCGGTGTGTACGTAGTGCATCAGGCCCTTCCGGGCCAGAAATACCCCCGTACCGTAGGGAGCCTGCAGCATCTTGTGGGCATCCAGCGTGATGCTACTCACATGTTCATTGCGGAAATCGTGAGTAGGCTGTGGATTGGATACGGGATAGAAAAAACCGCCGTAGGCTCCATCCAGATGCAGGCGGAAGGTAAGGCCTGCGGCCTGCAAAGCCTCCACGTACATGCTGGTGTCGTCTACGGAGCCAAACATAGTAGTCATCAGGTTGGCTACTACTATGACGTACTTGCGGCCATCCGCCTGAATGCGACCCAATACATCGGCCAATGCCGCAGGGTCGAGCGCCCGGTTGTCCTCCTGTACCGCTACGGGGTAGGTGGCAAGTTGCAGCAGGTTGGCGGCTTTGGGCATGCTGTAGTGACTGTCGGCTGAGTATAGCAGCGCTATTTCATCTAGCCGGGCCTGGTGTTTCTGCATAAACTCGTTGCGGTAGAGCCAGATGGCCTGGGTGTTGGCCTCGGTTCCGCCGGAGGCAATGTAGCCATCAATGCCTTCTGCCTCTGCGAAGAGTAGATCCTCCGCCAGTACCCGAATCACCTCCCGCTCCAGGGCTTGAGTACCCGCAAAGTAATGCTCGCTAACGCCGGTAGTATGCAACCCAATGTGGTTGGGGTTTTGTACCAAGGTGGCCAAATACGGGGCATCTTTCAGGAAGGGCGCGTCGGCATAGAATACCTTATCGTCCAGATGACTGGCAGGCACCCCGAGTACTTTTGGGTCGCGGAAATCTACGTTTTGATTGAGTGCTTCAAATACCCGCTCGTTGATTTGCGCCGGGGTTAATCTTTTCCAATGGTTCATATCTTACTTTCAGTTTGAAAGGTTGTGTTTTTTTAAAGTGTGCGGTAATAGCCCTAACGGGCCGAAGTGGAGGTCCGAAGTTGGAAATTAGAATCTTCGAAGTCCGATCGGACTGTGTCCACACTGAGAAACACAGGCGCAATCTTCTTCGGCCAAGAAAGGGGCTATTTCCGGGAATTAGGATGGAATGACAGCCAGGATTTTAGAACCCTATCGTAGATGAGTTCGAACGCTACTAGCAGGATAGCAAGGTCAGTCACGACTGACCGCTACAAAGCCTCGCGTCGTCCATTCGTCAATCCACCATGGTCATTCGCCAGTCTAACTAGTGATGTTTGTGTCCGTGATCATGGTCCCGCACATGATCATGGACCAGCCCGCCTTCACGCAATTTGCAGGGTTGGTGCTCCATTTCGGTAGCTACGGTGAAGTGGGAGAGGTTGAATTTGCAGAGCTCATCATGGATAGCATGTTCCGTCTCGGTGAGGTCCTCGAGGGTATCCACATTGCAGAGCACTGCATGGGTGGTAAAAACGTGGTGTTCGCCGTCTAGCGACCACAGGTGGGTATGGTGGAGGGAGTCCACCTTGGGCAGGGCCAGCAGCGCATTCTGGATATCTTCCAGATGCATATTATCCGGGCGAGCCTGTAGCAATATTTTGAGTGTTTGGCGTAGATTTTTCACTACCCCAAACAAAATATATCCTGTAATCAGCAGGGACATCAGCGGGTCCAGGAAATACCAGTCTACGAAAAGGAGCACGATGGACATGAGTAGCACGGCTACCCAACCCAGTACGTCTTCCAGCAGGTGGTAGCGAACCATCTTCTCGTTAAGCGAGTGCTCCGAGCTTAGCCGAAGCACGGCCGCTCCGTTGACGGCGATGCCGAGCAAGGCCAAGGCCACCATACCCGGGGCATAGCTTTCCTCAGGAGCTACCAAGCGGGGAATAGCCTCATAAATCACGAAAACCGAACCGCCCAACAAGATAAGGCTATTGATCAGTGCCCCCAGCAGACTAAAGCGCTGACGGCCAAAGGTATATAGCTTGGAAGGGCCTTTCTTACTCAGATTCTCCAGGTACCAGGCGATGCCCAAGGCCAGGCTATCCCCTAAATCGTGGAGGGCATCGGAGAGTATGGCCATACTGTTGACGTACCAACCACCCACTGCTTCGATCACCGTAAAAGAGAGGTTCAGCCAAAAAGCGACCTTGATATTGCCTCCTCCATGGTGATGATGATGGTGATGATGGTGGTCGTGACCCATAGCGCAAAGAAAGGGAAAGATGAGTTGATGAGCTAATTCAGAAAACAGAATCCAGAAGTCAGAAGCGAGAAGGTCTCGTAGGGTTTACTGCGAAATAGCCTAAAGCGCTGCCCAAGAACAGGGCAATTGTCAATTATCCATTGTTCATTATCAATTCTAATCTCGATCTTACCCTTTCCCCAAACCACCCTGTCCTGCCTGAGGCCCTTGCTACCCTAGAAGTCCGTTTAGAAAACCCCGAATCGCCGCGCGATCGGGTGGATGTCCTCAATCAACTGGCCTGGGAGCTACGCCGCAGTGATGTAGAGCGGTCCATAGCCTACCATGAGCAAGCCCTAAAGGCCCTCGAAACACTGGAATATGACAAGGGTTGGGCCTATGCC
>JBCBHI010000300.1:0-5984 GCA_038525885.1 Bacteroidota bacterium | reverse complement strand
CTCCATCACGAAGGGGAGTGTCAAAAATGTATACCTTATTGGAATCCATAGAATGATTTTAATATGCGTTCCGACGATAAAAACAGGATGCCTCTCAGGGACAAAATCTTCAAATTCAATCCTATCATTTACGTCCGCAGGCCGTTTGATTTTTCATTGCCTTTCCTCTAATGTTGAGGTTTACACGGTAGAACGGAGACCAATTTTTGGATTATGCTGGGACGTGTAAAATCGCAATTATTCAATTAATTTATTGATTTACAGGTATTTGTGACTGGTTGAAATCCGATGTCTAAACCCCTAACACAGCAACTATTTCGAGTGGCATATAGCCGAAAATTCCGTTTCTCGGATTTGCTCATAGATTTTATGAGCTGAAATAGTGGGGAAAAAGAGTTGAAATTTTTGGCACTTTTTTCAGCCTTGGATGCTCAGGGTGAGTATGACGAAACGGCCTTGCTACAAAAAGTAAATGGCGTAAATAAAAGACAACTCAGCAACCTAAAAGCGCACTTGTATCAGCAGCTATTAGCCAGCCTGAGGCTGCTTTATAAAAAGGCCGGAGATTTGGAGATCAGGGAGCTACTAGACTTTGCTACAGTGCTCTACGAAAAGGGCCTATTTCTGCAAAGTCTGGACCAGCTGTCTAAGGCCAGAACCCTCGCTGCTCAGCGTAACCGACAGAGCATACTGATGGAGGTGCTGGAGTTTGAAAAGCTGATTGAAACACGCCACATCACCCGCAGCCATGCGGAGCGGGCTACGGAGCTTATCCAATGGGGACAGGAGACCCGGTCGAGGTATCTGGCCGATGAAGCTTGGAGTGATCTGGCGCTGGAAATGTACGGCCTGTACCTGCGGATGGGGCACGTGAAGAATCACTCGGAGTACGAGTACGTGGAGCAATACTTTCTGGAGCGGCTACCTACCGACTCCTGCGAGCTTTCCTTTTTTGGTGAGGTATACAAAGCCCAGGCCTACGTCTGGTGTCACTTTACGTTGCAAAACTGGCGGCGATGCTATCGCTATGCCAAAACCTGGGTGCAGCTCTTCCTGGATAATCCTGATTTTCAGACCCTTGAGCTAGATTTGTTCATCAAGGGCATCCATAATTTACTCTCGGTACTGTACTACAACATGGACCGGGTCCGGTTCCACCAGTACTTCGAATTGCTGGAGAAGGTGGTGGCAGAAAGGCAAGAGGACTTCAACGAGAATGGCCGCATCTATGCTTTCATCTACACGGAACTTGCTCGGATCAACCAGTATTTTCTGGAAGCTAATTTTGCCGAAGGGGTAGCGGCCATCCCGGCCATAGAAGAGCAGCTGCTGCTTTTCAAAGACCGGGTAGACGAGCACCGGGTGTTTACGTTCTGGTATCAGTTTGCCTGCCTGTATTTTGCCCAAGGGCAATACCGAGAGGCTATCCAATACTTACAGCGGATTGTGAATTCGCCTAAGCTTACCCTAAGAGAGGACATCCAGGTGTTTGCCCGGCTGCTCAAGCTAATAGCCCACTATGAACTGGGTGACCGTGACCATGTGGACGCGCAAATACGGAGCGTATACCGATTCTTGCTCAAGTTTGAGCATATGCAAGATGTGCAAAAGGCAGTGATGGATTTCCTCAAGGAGTCGGTCTATATGAACCGTGATGAACTCACCCCCCACTTCCGAAAGCTACAAGCCCGCTTGGAAACTATTGCCGAGAATCCCTACCAACGGAGACCCTTCCTTTACCTCGATCTCTACACTTATCTCCGAACCAAAATCGAAGGTCTATCCATGGAAGAGGCGGTAAAGCTGCGCGTATCTGAAGGAACCTATTAGGGATTGACGAGGGACGACCGCGGCGGCGGACCACTGACGAATGACGATTGTAGGAGCGCATTCGCGGTCTTACGGCTAAGCGCTGGGCTTGGGGCGGCGGACCAGCTATCGATAGCAAAATGAAGCATCGGCCATTTGTATTAATTTAAATCACTCACCTATCTTCCTGCTCACCTCACCAAACAAACCCGAAAATCCATGTTTACCAAAGACATTTTCCCACATTTAGGGTACTATGTTTATCGGCTTATTGATCCCAGAAACGGAGAAACCTTCTATGTAGGCAAAGGAAAAGAGAATCGTGTTTTTGACCATGTAAACCAACAGTTGGGTGCTAGTGAAGAGGAAGACGAAGTCTCGTTGAAGAAGGTAACGATACAGCAAATCCTGAATGCAAACCTGGAGCCTATACACGTCATTCATCGGCATGGCCTCACAGAGTCCGAAGCCTTGCTGGCAGAGGCGGTATTGATTGACGCCATTCCTGGTCTGAGCAACATTCAAGCCGGTAGAGGGAGCAATGATTTTGGCCCCATGCACGTCACTGAGATTCAAAACCGATACGTGCTGCCTACGGCTGAGCTATCTCATCCGGTCATGCTGATCAAAATTAACCGCAGTCTGGACCGAGCGCTACGATATGATGCCACCCGGTATGCCTGGAGAATAAATGTAGCCCGGGCCCGAGCAGCAGAGTACATTCTGAGTGTTACGCATGGCGTAATTCAAGGTGTTTTTGTGGCCCAAGATTGGAGAGAAGCGACTCGCCAGAATTTCCCTGGTTTTCCTGAGGCCCCGGCTGGCCGGCATGGCTTTGTTGGGGTAGAGGCTCCTGATTACATTCAGGAGCACTACGTCAACAAAAGAATCCCGGATAGATTTTCTCAAAAGGGCGCCTCAAACCCGGTGATGTATAGCTATTGACTGAAATGTCTTTAAAAGGCTATAAGGGCGGTCTGTGAGGTAGGCAAAACGAACGATAGTCCCCAGCGGGGACGGAATACACTAACCTAGTACGTAAGTGCTAGGCCTACCTGGCCTAAACCCAGAAAGTCCACTCCGTGGACGACAGAGTAGCCACCAAGCAATCTTGGCAGGTGCCGTCCTCTCCAAGTGCTTATTTTGGAGGTGCTGGATAAAATCAAGCCCGTTTCGGCGCGCTAGTCTGTAGCCTGAAGCCATCCTCTTTCGTATGCACTTCAGAGGACAAGAAGGCTTCTTCGGCATCCGGGAGTTCCAAGCAGAATGCTTGAAACAATAGGTGTCCACTTTTATATTGAGATTAATCCTATGAGCGCAGCGCGCTTTTTCTGAAATTTAAACCAAGCTTGTAGGGGTCCGACCACTTTCTTCACAATGAAGATAGTGGTCGGACCCCTGTTCTGCTCTCCCACTCTCTATGGCTGCGACTCTGCGTTTAGCTGATCATTTCAGCATTTTTATCCTTTAGTGTAACCTCCTACTTTCGGCCTTGTGGAGATTTTGAGCATCATAGGGGCCGTACAATCCTTTTTTCTGGCTACCCTCTTTTTGAGCAAAAAGGGAAGGAATCTACCCCGGCGCATCCTGGCGGTGGTTTTCCTTTTGATTGGTTGCTTGCTACTAGACCACCATTGGGAGCTTACCGGCTTGGTATTTGAATCGCCACACTTACTGGGGCTTACCTATACCTTGCCCCTATTGCTGGGGCCACTTTTGTTATTCTATACCCTCCAATTCGTTCCTAAGACACCACCCTCCTTTCGGCAGTTTGCCAGCATCCATTTTCTCCCCTGGGTTATCTCCATGGTATATTTGGTTCCGGTGTATTACTCGCTGTCCGGAGGGCAGAAGCTTGAGTTTTACCATCAGGAAACGGAGGTGTCGGTCTCTACCCCTATCTGGTTGTTAGAAATAGCTTTGCTGCTGGTGGCCCCCTTCTATTCTACATGGTCCTTGGTGTTGCTAAGAAAAAACCACGGGCACTTACGTAGCTACTTTTCAGATCAAAAACAGGTTTCACTAGCTTGGTGGGGTGTTTCTCTGTTGTTTTTTGTGGCCCTGTCGGTCCTCTCGCTGGGATTAAGCTTTGCTAGTGACGGGATAGGCATAATGTCCTACCAATTGGCAGATAGCATCACCATGGCAGGGCTTACCCTGGCGGTTTTCTTTCTGGGGTACTTCGGCATTCAGCGCCAAGCGCTGCATCCTGCCGGTGAAATTTCCATTGGCAACGAACGTGTCTCCGAGCCTGCAAGGCATCCCGTTTCCGCAGATGCAGTTAGTCAGGTGATTGAGGCTCTGGAGCAGGAGAAGTTATACTTGAACAGTAAGCTCACGCTCTTGGATCTGGCGGTGCATCTGGGCACCACCGAGAATAAACTGTCTTACGTAATCAACCAGGGTCTGGGGA
This sequence comes from Bacteroidota bacterium, assembly GCA_038525885.1. Taxonomy (GTDB): domain Bacteria; phylum Bacteroidota; class Bacteroidia; order Cytophagales; family Cyclobacteriaceae; genus DMST01. The sequence goes on along the minus strand of JBCBHI010000300.1, from coordinate 1,762 downwards.
ATCGCTTTTATGATCTGGGGAATACCTACCGGGTACAGGAGGTAAAGGATAAGCTGGTAGACCCGGCCTACAGTCACCTTTCCATCTTGGGAATTGCTTTGGAGAGCGGTTTCAATTCTAAATCCAGTTTTCAGCAGGTGTTTAAGAATTTCACCGGAATGACCCCTAGCCAGTTCAAAAAAAGCCACACTAAGGAGTCCTAAGCTACCCGATTGGACGATTGGCCCCTCAGAAGGAGGTTGGTTCGCAGGAAATTCAATTTCCTATGAAAACAGCTTCGCAACGCCAGTACTATTTCGACTGGCTCCGGGTGGGTGCTTTTGGCCTCCTGTTCGTTTTCCACGCGCTTCGTTTTTTCGACGACTACCCCTGGCACATCAAAAACGACCAGTCGAGCCTGGCGGTCAACTACTTTGTTGAGTTCGTGCACAACTGGCGCATGCAACTCATCTTCCTCATATCTGGTATGGGTACCTACTTTGCCATGCGGTCTCGGGGAAAGCAATTCATGCGAGACCGCTGGTTACGACTCGTGGTCCCCTTCGTATTTGGGGCCATCCTGTTGGTTCCTCCTCAGAAGTATTTCGAAGCCGTGCACCAAGGTATTTGGACGGGCTCTTTGGGAGATTTTCTCTTGGCATATCCTGCTAGTCTGTGGTCTGCCAGCCTCGAGACCGACCTTGGGTGGACGGGTTTTTTAGGCTACCACCTTTGGTACCTTCCTTACTTGTTTATCCAAACGCTCCTGCTCCTCCCCTTGCTCAGGCGTTGGCAGCAGCGGCCCAACGGGCAAGGCTGGGTAGGGACCACGCTTGGCATCAAGGTCAAATGGAGAGGTATCCTGTGGCTGATGGTAGTCCTGGAATTTATCCTTCGCCCTTGGTACCCGGATTACTTGAGCTGGGCGGATTTCGCAGTGTACACCAGCTATTTCCTGATAGGGCATGCGCTAGCGATTCAGCCCCAATGGGTGACCCGCATGGAAAAGTACTGGGCCGTTTTGCTAGGCGCAGGTGTCGTATGCACTGGACTCTCCTGGGTATTCGCCAATCATCTTGCTACGTGGTCGGTCCCCAGCCACTCTATTCCCTACCTGGGGGTTTTGTTGGTCAAAAACATCAACTGCCTGGTGTGGGTATTGGGTTGGGTGGCTCTTGCGAAACGCTGGCTAAATGTTGACCACCCCTGGAGGCATGATCTAAACCAGGGAATCCTCCCCTTTTACATGTTGCACCAAACGGTGATTGTGGCCGTGGGCTTTTTTGTAGTGCAGCATCCCATGAGCCTCTGGGTCAAGTTTGGTTTGATCCTAGTTCTATCTTTAGCTCTTACTTTGGGCCTCTACCAACTTATTTGGCGAAGCCGAGTCATGAGGTTCCTCTTCGGCATGCGAAAAGCGAAAAAACGGGCAGAGAGATGGTGGATAAAATCAAGTGCGTTTCGGCGGGCTAGGTGGTAGCCTGAAGCCATCCTCTTTCGTATGCACTTCAGAGGACAAGAAGGCGTCTTCGGTATCCGGGAGTTCCAAGCCTATGCGGCCCAGCAAAATGCTTGAAACAGTAGGGTCTACTTTTGTATTGAGAATAATCCTGTGAGCGCAGCGCGCTTTTTCTGAAATTTAAACCAAGCTTGTAGGGGTCCGTCCGGGCCGCGTAGGCCGCTTTCTTCACAACGCAGAAAGTGGTCGGACGCGACCCGGTCGGACCCCTGTTCTGCTCACCCACTCTCTTTGGCTGCGACTCTTCATCCAGACGATCATTTC
>JBCBHI010000299.1:0-5988 GCA_038525885.1 Bacteroidota bacterium | reverse complement strand
CATGTCCTTCTGTACGGCCAAGGTTTTCAATGACTACCACCCCGATTCACCCTGGCGATACGCCGTGTGGGGTGCGGCGGCCGTAGTCCCCGCAGTCACCGGTTGGGCGCGGGTAGGAGCTGGTAAGCACTACTATTCTGATGTCATCGTAGGGTACATCACCGGGGCGTTAATCGGCTATTGGGTGCCTGAGTTGCACAGGCGATGGGCCCAACAGCATCGGCAAAGGGTTCCGTAAGTGCAGATCATTTAACCCGAAACTGAGTAGCAAGTGAGACCAATAAGATGGTTACGCAAGATTGAGCCTACTCAAAATATTCAAAAGCACTGTGATAGGCCCCAATTTCCTGCACGTAGTCCAGGAAAGCCTGATAGAAAGGGTGGGTGCCCAAGGTGGCACTGTCTCCGATGACTAGTAATTGCTTTTTTGCCCGGGTGAGAGCCACATTCATGCGGCGCACGTCTCCCAAGAAGCCAATGACTCCCTTGTCATTACTTCGGGTCAGGGTGATAGCGATTAAGTCTCGTTCCTGCCCTTGGAAAGCATCTACCGTACTAATGTTCAGGCGTTTGCCCATCTCTACCAGCGTAGGGAAGTCCTCAAGCATTTGGTTCAAATGCTCCACTTGGGCCCGGTAAGGCGCAATTACCCCAACCCGGAGTTGGGCCTGTTCCTCCTCGTTGAGCTGCTCTACGCGCTGTTGTACTAGCTTGAGCAGCAAGCGCGCTTCTTCTTCATTACCCGTGCTTAGGGTTTCAGGATCTACCTTTTCTTCATACCCAGTGCCTGCGGTATCCACAAAGGCTACCGGATCCTCCTCGCCCAGGGTTGCGGAAGCTACACTTGGGTGTGCCAGGAGCCGACTATCGTAAAAGTAATGAGAGCTAAAGTCCATGATCTGAGTATGCATCCGGTATTGGGTCTCTAGCATCTCACCCACGCCTCGCTCCAGTGCCAGCCGTTCAAACATAGTTTTCGCGAAGCCCGCCTTAGCTACATCTAAGTCCTTGACGGTAGGGGGCAACTGGTGGTGGTCTCCAGCTAAGATTACTCGTTCGGTTCTGCCCAGAGGTATCCAGCAAGCGGGTTCCAGGGCCTGAGCCGCTTCATCGATGAATACGGTACCAAATTTCTTGTCTGCAAGGGCTGGGTGATTGGAACCTGTGAGGGTGCTACAAAATACCTGGGTAGCCTGGGATACCTTATCCAGCAGGTATTCCTCCAGATACCGGGCTTCAGTGCGCATTTGTTTGCTCTCTCGCAGGAGCATACCGCGCTGTTTTCGTTCTTCAGGGCCAAACTTCCGTTTGTACTGGTAGGCCATGGCCCGGTATTCATCCGCCTTTTTTCGCAGGTCTTTTAGGTCCTTGTATTCAGGTAGGGTAGTAAGCTGGTGGTCTAGCGTATGCGTGAGGGCTTCCTCCGTTACCCGGGCAGGATGCCCCAGCCGCAGGACCTTGAGCCCGGCGGCAGAGAGTTTATCTACTAATAGGTCCACTGCGGCATTGCTGGCCGCACACACCAGCGTTCGTTTATCCTGTGCCACTACCTGCTCCACGGTGGCTACCAAGGTGGTGGTTTTCCCGGTACCCGGAGGGCCGTTAATGATGCCCACATCTTGGGCAGCTAGCACATGCGCCAAGGCCCGGTTTTGACTCTCATTGAGCTTGGGGAGTTCCCAAGCTTGGGGTTCGGCAAAACGAGGTTTTAGGTTGCCAGCTAGCAACTCACGCAGTTCGGCTAGTCGTGTGCCTGCGGCTTTTGTGGTCTGACGCAAGGCCTCGTTCATGGCCCGGTAGGTGCCCTCGTCAAATAGCAAGTCGATGCCCAGTTTGCCATCATACACCCAATCCGGCAGCTCATCGTCTTGTAGGGTCATCACCAACTTGTCTCCTTTTATGTAGTTGATGACGGCATTAACGGAAGGCATACCCCCTTTTTTGTCGCCGGTATTCACAAACCACCGAACCACCCCGCCACTTTGTAAAACGTGGTTTTCATCTTGTCCTGCCATACGTTCTACTTCCACAATAAGGCGCTCCCCCGTACCCAGGTAGTCCTTGCGTTTGCTTACTGGGTACCAGGTGATACCCTGCTCCCTACGTTGTTTGATGGAAAAACGATCTAGCCGGGCTTCGTACTGTTCGCGGTCAGTTCTACGTTCTTGCTCTAGCCATTGGCTCAGCTGTTCTAGGTGTTCGGTACCTGCGGTCATGCCCGCAAAGGTAAGAGGCTTAAGGAGAGAGGGCGATGCAGTTAGGACTTAAATCAGAAATGTGGCAATTAGGCAATGTGCTAATGCGGGAAGGTGACAATGGGATGGGGTGATGAGACGATGGATTGATGAGCTGATTCCCACGATTTCAATTTTTTATGAGTATGTCCCGATCCTTCCTCACCCAATCACGTGGTAGTTGCTTTTTGAGGCGCCTAAAGAATCGGTGGGAGTCTACCGTAATGGTATGCCGGGGCGTACTGATCTGTTTGAAGTCCGGGTGGCTCACCTCACGCTTACTCAACTCTTTGATGTTTTTGGGCCGCTGCCACTTTCCTGATAGCTCGCGGGCAATGATTTTTGCTTGTAGTTCCGAACCAGGCCATATGCACCCTAGTGGCTGGAACATCCCCACAAAATACAGTGAGGCATGGTCGGGGTGGAACATCCGTAGCCACAGGGGTACGGGGCCTTCAGCATAGTTGATAAAGTCCTTGTGGAAGAATGGGTGGACGAGCCAATAGCCTGTACAGGCTACTACGGTGTCAAACTCTTCTGCCGAACCGTCTTTGAAGTGCACCGTTTTCCCATCAAACCGATCAATATCCCCTTTGGGATGCACCTTGCCGTGGCGGATCTTATAGAGCAGTTCATCGTTGATGGTGGGGTGCGTTTCGCCAAACTTGGTGGTAGGCTCTGGCAGCCCATATAGCTTGTTCTTTCCGTTGAGGGTGCCGATAAGGAGGTCGTTGAGGATTTGCCTTACCCATATAGGCAACCAAGCGGTGCGATGCCCTACTACATCCGATGGTGTACCCATGAGAAACTTAGGGATGATCCGGTAGCCGCGCCGCATACTGATGGTGGTCTTGGCACTTACCCGGCTGGTTTCTACGGCTACGTCGCAGGCCGAATTACCCCCGCCAATCACGAGCACCCGTTGGTCCCGGAAAGGCTCCGCCTTTTTGTATTAGTGCGAGTGCATGTACTCTCCCGTGAACTCCCCTGGGTAGTGGGGCCACCTGGGTTCCCAATGGTGCCCGTTGCAGACCACCAAGTGAGTGAAATACTCAGTGGCCTGCTGACCGTCCGTGGTATATGTTATCTTCCAGGTTTCATCTGGCTGTTTCTCACAGTGGTCTACCAAGGTGCCGAAGCGAATATGCGGGTACAAATCAAATCGCTGAGCGTAGGCCTGGAAGTAGCGGCGCAGCTCATCGTGTGAAGGATAATCCGCTACTCTCGGGTCGAAGTCATCGAATGGGAAGTCTGCATACTGAGAAAGGGTTTTACTGCTGATGATGTGGGTAGTTTCGAATACAGAAGAGTGGCCTTCTTCTTCCTGGTAAATCCAATTACCACCCACCTCATGGTTTCTGTCAAAGCATTGGACCTCAAGTCCTTCGTCTAATAGATTCTTCAGGGCCGTGATTCCTGAAGGGCCCGCCCCAATCACACAAATACGTTGTTTCATATGCTGTTTGCCGCAATTCCTTTCCCCAAAATACATACCTAGCCGTGGAATACCAGCGTGGGCAACTTTCAGTATTTCCCTGATTGACGACCCGGTTCAAGCTTTGTACCTTTCTCCAAACTAGTTTACCTCGTCCTATGGATCAGCAAATACGGCAGTGGCAAAGTAGGTTAGAGCAAGTTTCCTCGTCAGTGAAGGAAGAGTTTGGTGGCCTGGATGCTTCCCAACTCAACTGGAAACCCAGCGAGGATACTTGGAGTATTGGTCAGAACCTGGACCACCTGATCACCCTCAACCGTACGTATTTTCCGATGCTAAAGGCCTTGCAGACGGGCAAACCAAGCTTGCCGTGGACGGCCAAGTTCAAACCCCTCAGGAAGTTATTCGGCAAAATGATCCTCAAATCAGTCTTGCCCGACCGGAAGCGCAAAATCAAAACCTTTGTGGTTTGGGAACCCACCCAGTCATCCTTGCCGGAAACCATCGTCAATCAGTTTCTGGATCATCAGATAGAGGTTTGGCAGCGGCTTGAGGAGGTGGTCCCCATGCTAGGGAGCGGAAAAGCCATTCCTTCGCCCGCAAGTTCCGTCATTGTATACAACCTTGAAGACTTCTTCGAGATCGTAATCACGCATGAGGAACGCCATCTCAATCAGGCCCGGGAGGTATTTGCCCTACACCAGCAGCAGAATATCCTGGCCTGATCCGTATCCTACCCCTGATTATTCCACTTCTGCAGCCACCAAGGCAATCTTGGCCCCATCTGGGCTGATGGCAATCCGTGAAAGAGCCCCTTCAATGCCCAATTCACGCAAGTCCGCTACCTGCTCCCAGGTAGGATCTTCACCCGGCCGCCAGCGGTACAAGAAGGTGTCCTCGGTTTTGAAAAGAGAGCCGTTCCCACGCCAGTCAAAATCTTCCGTGCCGTTCATGCTTAGCCCAATGGAGCGGCCACTTCCTTCCAAGGGATTCATCATATTCACCGTCCAGACAGAATCCTTTTTGCTGATGTAGGTCAGGGCTCCGTTCAGTGGAGATATTCTTAGCCCCCGGCCAATCTTCTCGTCCAAAACCTCACAAGTGCCCGTGGTAGTTACACAGCGCTGTAGGGTAACGGGTTCTCCCAATACAAAAGCTATTAGGGTGGTATCGTTTACCCAGCAGTGGTAGCCTATCACTACGTCAGGAATGATTACCTCAGGGCCGTAGTCTCCCTGAATAGGATATTGTTTTAGCAGTTGAGTGCCGTCCTCCTCTAGGTGGATGGATGAAAAATGCTTGCCATCTGGCATCACGGTAGGCGAGAATTTACCACCCGCAGAGTGAGTCAAATATTCGTTCGCTTTAGTTTCCAGATTATACCAGCGCACATCAATAGAGCCGTCCTCCGTTTGTGAAGAGTACAAAACGCCCTCGCTGTTTGGCAAGAAAAAAGGTTGATTGTCATACCCTGGGTTCTGGCTGACATTCACTGGGTTCTCCAAGCTGATGTTGCCGTAGTTATCCACCAGATCCACCAACCAAACTTCAGTGCCGGGTTGGGCTAGTAGTACCGTAGGACAAAAAATGCAGATACAGAGGACAAGTTTTTTCATGCCGGAAAATAGGAAAATTAGCTCGGTAGGGTGAAATGATTTGGGCTAGTGAGCAATGAGCAGGCCAGAGAGGTAATGTGTTACTAGTACCCCTTTCGCTTCTAAGAGTGCCTTGTGTACCCACTGAGCCCCCGTATGCAAAATTTCGAACCCTTAAATTCCACTGGTCAGCTTCGTTTTTGAAAGAAATTGTACATTTTTCGGCTTCGTCTGTAATAAACACCTGAGTCATTCTACTAATCAGGCAAACTAAACCCATTCAACACGTGGATTTTATTCAAGTAAAGGGGGTTTCCAAGGCCTATGCTGAACACCAAGCGCTTCGCGACGTATCGTTGACGGTACCGGAGCAGAGCATCTTTGGTTTGCTGGGACCCAACGGAGCAGGAAAAACTACGCTCATTCGCATTATTAATCAGATCATTGAAAAAGACCAGGGCGAAATCCTGGTGAAGGGGCAACCGCTAGCACCCGAACACATTGCTATCATTGGCTACTTACCCGAAGAACGAGGACTGTACAAGAAGATGAAGGTCGGGGATCAGCTGCTCTACCTGGCGCAGCTGCGTGGGCTTACCAAGAAAGAGGCCATGGAGCAGATCCGGTATTGGTTCAAGCGGTTCGACATTGCCGACTGGTGGGGCAAAAAGGTGGAGGATCTTTCTAAGGGTAAGTAGCCAATGATAGCAATGTGTTCGGGTGC
>JBCBHI010000298.1:0-5989 GCA_038525885.1 Bacteroidota bacterium | reverse complement strand
ACCCATGCTGATGGCACCCAATCGCGTGAGCGCGTCATGGTGATAGAATAATTATTCTCGATACACATTTGCAACCGACAACCCACTGGCTTCTGGTCAGTGGGTTTCTTCTTTTGAAGCCCTAGGCCACGGTGGCGGGTTTGTTGGTGTCGCTGCGCTCAAACACCAACAAAGGCAGGGTTGTATTTAATAAAAATCTCTGTTCTCTCTGGGCCTACTCTGTGTGCTTTGTGTTCCTTTCTTTTGAAGCCTTAGGTCACTGTGGCAAGTTTGTTGGTGTCGCTTCGCTCAAACACCAACAAAGGCTGGGTTGTATTGGGGTTTCTTCATTTTTGGAGTATGGGTTGGCCTGACAACATTTGGTCATAACCCGGATTGTCGCCCATCGCCACCGCCGCTCCCTCTTTTTGCAGTACATTGGTGTCTGAGTAGTACTGCATATGAAATATTACATCCTAATCCTCGCTCTCTTTTTGGCTGGTTGCCAGACGGTAGAGCTGATTCCAGTGGAAGAATTGCAAGACGCCGAGACTATGTGGGACTGCCACGTTGCGTCTGACTGGGATCATGCCAAGGTGAGTGATCTGCTGGTAGGTACCTGGCAGGGGAGGTATCAGACCTGCCCATGGGGCGATCTGTTGCAGGAGTCCTCGGAGGATATTACGGAGGTGAAACTGATTTTTACCTCGGACGGTGTGTTTGCTGTGGAGGAAGAGGAGTCGGTGATTTTTTCTGCCAATTGGATTCTGGAAGTAGTGCAGGGCAATTCTTTCTATTTGATCACCGATCAGCCAGGCTGGGACTTAGGTCCGCTGTATATCTGTGATAATGTCATCCTGGACCACGGGACTCCTTTTGACGGGTGCGATACCTACTACCAGAAAATATCCGATTGATCTTTACTGCGCCGCTTTCTTTTTTCGGCTGATGAGGCCAATGCCGGCCATGACCACGGCCGAACCCATCCATTGCCCTAGGGTAAGTCTTTCGCCTAAAAACAGGTAGGCCAAAAAGATGGTGGAGAGGGGCCCCAAACTGGCAAACAGGGAGAAGGTGGAGGCACCCAGCTTTTTGATGGCGGCCGATATGAGGTAGGTTGGCAATACGGTGGCCAGAATACTCATAGCAAAGCTAAGCCCGTATACGGGTCTGGGGTAGCTGAAAAGGTCACCCCCGTCCGTAAGGCCGTAGTGCAGCAGTACGCAACTACAGCTGACCAGCATGCAATAGCTGGTGAAGGCCCCCGTGCCAAACAGGGGTAGCAGGCGACCGCTGCCTACCAAGTAGGTGGCATAGGATAGCGCACTGCCCAAGATAAGAAGCGAACCACACAGCACTCCCTGCCCAAGCTGATCTAGCTCGGGCAGAAAAATAATGACCATCCCCAGATAGGTAATGCCCATGGCGTAAAACTGGTTGCGGTGCAAGCGCTCCCCAAAGGCTACCCGGTTGATGAGGAGTACCATAATGGGGTAGGTGAAGAGGATCATCCGTTCCAGACTAGCTTTAACAAATTGTAGCCCCATGAAATCGAACAGGGAGGCGAGGTAATAACCTAACACTCCGGAAAGGACCAGGCCCAAATAGTGCTTAGGCTTAAGCGCTGCGCGGTTTTCTGGTTTCTGAAAGAAGGCCAGCACCGCATAGAAGGGGAGGGCAAAGCCCATACGCAGGACCATCAGGGGTATAGGTTCGATGTCGTAAGCGTAGGCCAGTTTTACGAGCACTGCCTTACTAGAAAACAACAGGATACCGGTAATGCCGAGGGCAATGGCCGTGGTACTGGTAATGCGAATAGCCATGGGGCCGCAAAGGTGCATTTTTTACCACAGATGGGAGGGATTCTGGGCTAAAAACTCTCCTGGCAGGCATTTCGGTTTAGTTCGAATCCAACTCAGAGGGTCATTTATTTCGAAACTAAGGAGAGCAAGATCCGGCTTGCTCTCCCTTTTTCATGGTTTACGATGCATCCACTTCCAGCTCGGTTAAGCTTTCGTTGATGACCTCTACAAACAGAGTAACCGCCAGCAAATCTCCCTGAGCACTTTCCAGGTGATCGCGGATGTTATTGACTCCGCTCAGCAGTAGATTCAGGTTGTTTTCCAAACGTAAGATGCCAGACAGCACGTTGTCCAATATGGATTTGAGGGCCTCAAGGGCGACAATGAAACTTCCTACTCTCTTCTGAGTGTTCCGTTGATCCCTTATCTGCCTTTCCAAGTCTGCCAGACTGTTGCTGATGCTTACAATGATGGCCACGGCTGCCGCCACCCCTGCCAGACCGAATATGCCTAGCGCTAACCAATACCATTTTTCTTGTTCGGTTTTTGCTAGCCTCCGTTGAGCCTCAAGAATCTGCTGGATCAAGGCCTGTTCCTTATTCTCCAGCTGCGTTTTGATTTGGTTGGTTTGGGAAGTATGAGTCGCCAGGTCATCGCGGATTTTCTGCAGCATCTGTCCTCCAATCTGCTGTCGGGTTCGCTCACCCTTTGTCTGGAGGTTCCCCAGTACCTGGTTGATGACATGGGAGTCAGGGGTGGGAGCATCCAGCATATGCTGTACTTGCCCCATCAGCATGCGAGACTCCGCTATGAAGTCCAGCGTTTTGCCCTGAGCATTAAATGACTGCTGTAGTGCCCGGTCTATAAGGGCTGAACTTTGCTGGCGCTGCGTATCGGCTTCTGGGGGTAGACTGCTAATACTGTTCAGCTGATCCTTTTGGTTGCGGAGGGCCTGCAAATTGCGGGTCAGCCGGCCTTGCCCCTCCAGTCGGGGGGCATTGGCCAAGGCTTGCCAGGTGGCTAGTTCCGCAGGGGCAGCCAGTACTTCAGTAGCAGCCCTATCCGCGGAACCTGTGGGGTAGCTTTCTATGGTTTCCTCAATGGCCAGAAAATCCTTCGTCACCGCCTCAAAAGCCCGGCTGAGGTCCTCAGAAATATAAGAGGCACTGCTGTGGTCAGCGTGTTTGTATTCCTCCAGAATCTGTTCCAGCCGGTCTACCGGAGAAGTGATCTCTGGATGTAGGTCAAAATCCGCATTGGCTGGGTCTTCCTTCACCCACCGTTCCAAAAGCGCGAACGTACGCGCTATATTCTCTTCGATCGTGTTCATGATGCTTAGAATAGTTTTGGTGGCTTAATTAGCCCGGCCTGATTCGGCGAGGTTTTTAGCAAAGTCCACCAGAGATTGATTGGCAGGAGCCACCCTCACGTTCACTCCAGTCATCTGATTTTTAAGGATTTTGATGCTCTCCTTCACCGTAGGTAGTTGCTCATTGGCAGCGGCCAAAAACAGATCCCGTACTACGTCCGTACTCATGATGCCTTCCTGTAGGCTTTCAGACAGTCCCTTCAGGTCTTCGCCCAGGAAATTCCAGGCATTGGCCATGTCATTCGCCGCCTGGCTAGCATGGTTGGCCTGGCTATATAGGTTGCTGTACTCAGTAGTTACAGTAGCCAAGGCGAGAACTTCGGCCTTGAGGTTTTCTTTCTTGTTGATAACCTCCTGCTGGGCATTAACCAAGTTAGCCAAGACGATAGATGCAGCGGCGGCTCCACTAACCCCTGCAGCTACAACCAGGCCTCCCGCCGCAGCTATTTTCAGCGAGGTGCCTGCCGTAACAAAGGACCCAATGGTACCTACCGCAATCAAAAAGACCCCTCCGCCTATAGCGACAGCACTGGCTACAATACCGGCAATGGCTCCTGCTATTTTGCCATCGAATGATCTAATTTGCTCCTCAAGTTTCTCCAATGTTCCATTGTCACCATTCACTTTGGTATTTAGTTGCTGGTTTAGGTCTTTGAAATGAGTAACATCCTTATTTAGGTTGTCCCGAAAGGTTGAGATGTCCTTCGCCGTATCGAAGGATATCACCTGATACTTTTCCGTTTGCTGCTGGATGCTCCTCAAGGCATTGAGCCAAGCATCTACTGAGGAGCCAGCTGGCACCACCTTTGGAATCACCTTAAGCAGATTGTAATAGCTGCTGATGTTGGAAATATTGCTGATGATACTGGGTTGGATAACATTTAGATAGTGTTTTCCGTTGCTTTTGGCTTGGTTTAATCCCGTGTTGATTTTGGTTTCCAGGTCTTGTAAAGAAGCTATTCCAAATTTTACTGGAGATTGGGTGATCACCCCTTGGCAATAGGATTGGATAATTACGCCTTGGCCTGACTGATTTGAGCTGCTTTTGCTGAGCAGTTCGATATGATTTTTGAGTTGAATTTGATTATTCGTAATCATGATATTTTTGTTTTTAGTAAGAGTGTAAAGAGTTAAAAGAGAGGGGGTTAGCTAAGGATGTTGCGCTTTGCCACCTTTAATGTGGTCTCCAGAGCAGCCCACTCGTGTTTGGCCGAATCCAGGGTGTTTTGCAGCGCGCTTTGCCCCTGGCTGTCCAGTTTTCCGATTTCCTTCTCCAGTTGCGCCAGGTCATTTTCTACCGCATACCAGCCTGATTGTAGGGCCCGGGCATTGGTGAGGAAATTCGTAACGATCTCGAAAAAGAGGGTTGTTTGGATCTCAATGGTTTTGGCAATTGCCAGGTCTGTACGCTCCTTAGCCAGCGTGTGGGATATTGAGACCAGCTGATCCAGGTGGCTTTTGTATTGATTGGTAGCCGAAATAGAACCATCCAGGCCGCTGCTGATTTGCTGAATGGCTGGTAGGACAAACGAAGCCAGGTCCAGGGCTTCCAGAATATCATCGGCGCTATTTCCGCCAGTACCTTGGCCTCCGGGTTTTCCCTTGGGTGGTTTCTTGCCAGCACCTATAGCGCCGGCACCGCCTACGGCACCTTGCCCTAGTCCTTCAATTCCCTCTGCCAGCACATTGGCTTCCTCCACGATGGCATCCAAATCCGCGGGTAGTTTCTGGCTCAGGGACTCCAATTCCTGATTGAGCGAAAAAATGCTGGTATTTGCGTGCGCAATGACCTCTTTCAGGGTAGCGAGAAATTGATTCTTTTCGGGCAAACTGTCTTCGGCGATGGTCTCTAGGGCTGCTACCAGTCCCTGAGCGTCCTGGTCCATGTCGTTAGTAGAACCGTGCACGGCAGCCACTAGCTTTTGTAAGGGACCTAGATCCCCTTGCTGAATACCCTGTTCGATGGCCTTGATGAGTCCCTCTACCAGATTGACCGACCGCATGCCCCGGCTAATCAGTTCCAGGTATTTGGCCGCGATTTCATTGTTGAACTGTTTTGCAAGCCGCTTCATGAATTGGTGGTAGAAGCTCACCTTGATCAGCAGTTCTTCCTCGCCCGGGGTAGACATAGGAGAGGGTTGCGTAGCAATAGCCTGAGCGGCACCTTGTGCTATCTCAAACCGTAGGGCAGACAGCCGATAGGCTTTGCCCAGTGCGTGGGTACTTAGGGTCAGTTTAGGCATAGGAGAGGCAGGTTAATAGGGTTTGCGCTCCTACACCATTGTGCTTGAGTGTGTACATCATCTTATAGTTTTTGGGGTTAGTGATGTCACAAAACATGCGACTAGTAGTGAGGACTTCCAGTTTGATGGCTGAACTGCAATAGAACTGTCTCAACGACTGAAAATCCGTGACAAGTGCTTTAAGGATATTCCTTGATTTGGTAGCAGAATGGGTAGAGATGGCTGGAAGAAGGAGGCAAACGAATGCCCCAGTACTGGTAGGAGCGAGGTGATACCCCAAGAATGAATATATGATGGCGTTGGGCTAGGGTGAAGATGGAGTAATGAGAGTCCAAGAAAGAAGAGCCTCTTTTGGGTGTTTGAACATTATGGGCACGGCCCGACAACGTTGAAGACGGCCTACACCCTACATTGTTAATTCCTTCCAACGTTGCGAATGGGCCATAAGGCAATTTTAATAATTGGGTTATGGCTCATAAAAACATCTTCCTTCTGAATGGGATTACCCTTGGCAGAGGTCCTAACAATGTAGGGTTTAGGCCGTCTTCAACGTTTTCGTGCCGTGCCCATAATCTTCAAACACCCAAAAGAGTCTC
>JBCBHI010000297.1:0-6015 GCA_038525885.1 Bacteroidota bacterium | reverse complement strand
CATCTTCAAACCCGCTATCGCTCATGTCTACCACCTCTTGCACATCGGGCTTATCATCCCGCATGATGGTCACCGTCAGCAGGTCACCCTCTACCCTGATCTCATAGCTAAACACCTCCCCTAACTCAATACCATCCTCAGGATTAGAGGCGCTGCTACTGCGGCTACCGATCATTTCATACCACTGCTCGCCAGTGGTATTGGGCTCATGAGCAAAGTAGATCACCCCTTTGCTGTTCTGAGGCAACTTGCGGTAATACAACCGGCAGGGCTCATTGTCCGAGGCATGGATCTGCCCAATGATCACCCGGCCTACCTTGGAGCTTTCTCCCGTAGTGGACACGTGGTCTACTGATACCGTGGCCGTAAGCACACCATCTACCCCGCCCGCAGCTTGTTGGCTGGCTTGGCTTGAGTTAGAAAACACCCAGTTATTCTCATTGATGCCCTTGGTACTAATGCTGGTATTGCCTGCGCGTAGCATTTCGCGCAGTTCACTTCTAGGATAGGTGCTCCCGCCCGTTTCACCGTCATTCCGGCACCGAAATACCATGGCTCCGGTTTCCGGGTCGGTATAAAACTCATTAGCCCGCTCAAAACCATTCACCAGTCCCTCCTCTTCAATCTCTGATTGGTCGGGCAAGGTGATTTTCCAGATGCTAAGGTCAAAGTTGCTACCCGGAGGTAGATCTGGGCTCTGGGCTCTCAATCCGTGACCGCCACAAAATATAAGCAGTCCGGTGAGGGCCAGCGAAGCACTTACCGCTCTACTCTTTCCTACTTTCAGCCCTTCCCGTACTTTGGCCATCCTTTTCGTCCACATTTCCTATTGGTTTTCTGTTGTGCTACTGGTTTCTCAACACCCTCTATCTAAGTAATCAATTTCTCTCCCATTAAATGGAATCCCGAGGGCAAACGCCCGGCTTGGTCCGAACGATGACTTCTTGGTGGGGTAGATCTAGGAGAAGAAAGCCAGCTTTATTCTTTAATGATTGGATAGACGGATCGCTTACCGTCCGCCACGGCAACTAGCAAGTAAACCCCACTAGCATAGTGGCTAATATCAATTTCAAGGGTGTTCCCTTGGATATTATTGGGTGCTACCTCTTCCAATATCTTCCCCTGCGGGGTCATCACCTGAACGCGAAGGCCAGGCATGGGGCCCGCTACCCCTTTCAGGGTAACCAGCTCGGCACTAGGGTTGGGATACACCAAAAAGGCCTCTTGCTCTGCATCAATCCCACCTAGTACGGCTATTCCGGTTATGCTCACTCCGGCAGAACCCGTTCTGGCTCCCATATCATCCGTAGCTATGGCCGTCAGCGTAAAAGGCCCAGCTTCCACAGTCCAATTCACCGTATAGGGGCTGGTGGTAGCTACTCCAATGCTCGTTCCGGTTACAAAGAACTCCACCTGGCTCACGGTACCGTCATTGTCTTGGGCCTCGGCCGTAATGGTGAGTTCTTCCCCCACATTCAGTGTAGAACCGCTGGAGGGCGAGGTGATACTTATGGTGGGAGATTGATTTATCCCCGTGGAATACAACTCATCAAAGTAAGCCGTAGCTTCTCCATCGTCTTGCAGATACACCCCGGCTTTCCAGTAGCTCGGGAAAACCCAGTAGGATACATCCACATTTACCTTTTCTTCGCCTTGGTAGTCAATGATCATATTTCCACTTTCTATGCGAACGTCCATCTCGAAGTAGTCGTCAGGCGCCAAACCCAGATCATAGTGTTCCGTATTTACCCCACCTGCATCCGTTTTGATGGCCGCCCAGATATGGCCCACCGGAGACTTTGCGTCATGCTTGTATATTCGGAGCAGCGGTTTGTTCGGCCCGTTGCCCACATTCGCATCGTCATGAATCTGCATAAGGGTAACCTGGTCGCAGGTTTGCTCTACCACCCGGATGGTACCGTGTAGGGAAATATCTCCCCCACCCACGGTCCAGTTTGTTTCATCCCTTAGTTCCGTTCTTCGGCTATCTCCCGTTTGGTTGAAGGCTACCTTATCCGTGTCCACTACATAGAAATTACTGCTGGTATACCCGGCTCTCAATACCTCTGGCGTAGCCACCGTAGCACTGGTTGGGGCTTGTAGTTTGCATCCGCCCAGGAAACCCTGAAACCTGGGGATTTCATAAGGCGCATTATAGGTTTGTCCATAAACCTGACCGCCCAAATGTATCAGTACATAAAGCAAAAGAGCCTTCGGGATCCTCCTCCCCTGAGCCCTTGCTGCATGGCGTAGTGTCTTGGGTATTGGTTTCGATTTTGTATCCACTCCAGTCAAATTTCAACGACAGTCGGGCCATTCATTAGCCGCAGGCTATCTCCCATTTCCTCCAAATATTCAGATAAAGTTAGTAAATTCAAATTGGTTGACCAGTTTATGGTTGACTAACGCACAAAATGCCAATAGGCAGACCAAAGAGAGTGAAAGCGAGGAAAAACAGGACTTTTGACATGTTTTTAGGCCCTGTCAGCCCCAAAATGATAGCGGTATTTGGCGTCGCCTTGTTTCTTGAAAAAACCTTATCGAAATCTTTCTAAAACTGCCATTATCCTACTTTCACTTCTAAAAAAGACCCTGTTTTTGCCAAAAGAGAAAAGTGCCATTCACAAAAAAATTATCGCAAACGATAGAAAGTGCTAAAAAAAGGCAGTAGATTGGTTGACCAATTTTTGGTAGACCATTTTCAAGCCTATTAAATTGTAATGAGCATGTTATCTAATATGAAAACCAAATGGATGCCGGTGTCGATGGTGACCCTCGCGCTTGTTTCCGTTGTATCCTGCGATCCTGTGATTGATCCGGTGGTACCCGTGGCAGACTTCACCTTCGAGGCCAATTTTCTGGAAGTAACTTTTACAGACGCCTCTACGGACGCCATCACCTATGCCTGGGACTTTGGCGTAGATGGCATCGATACCGACGTTTCTGTGGGTTCGGCACCTACCTATACTTATGCTGAAGACGGTACCTATACGGTCTCTCTCACCGTCACCAGCAGCACTGCAGACACCCATACCATCACTCAGGATGTTACCGTGGCCCGGGAAGTAATCATCCCTGTAGCGGCTTTCTCTTCAGCACCTGATGGCCTGGTAGTAGCCTTTACCGATGAGTCTACCAATGCCGCTACTTACGCATGGGACTTTGGCGTAGACGGCATAGATACGGATGTGTCTACCGAGGCATCGCCTACCTTCTCTTACCCAGCAGATGGCACTTACACGGTAACCCTCACGGTAACCAGCTCTACCGGAGACACCAACTCCACAACGGCAGAGCTTACCCTGCAAGGTCCGGTGATTCCCGAAGCAGGTTTCACTACTTCTATAAACGAGCTCACCGTGAATTTCACGGATGCCTCTACCAATGCTGAAACCTATGCTTGGGATTTTGGTGTAGACGGCATTGATACCGACGTTTCTACCGAAGCTTCCCCCTTGTACACCTATGCAGCAGCGGGCACGTACACCGTTACCCTTACCGTTACTAGTTCTACAGGGGATACCGACGTAGCTACCGAGAATGTAACCGTTTCGGCCGCTCAGGGAGGAACTGCTACCTTCGCTGCGGTACTGCAGAACGCCGACTTCCAGTCTTTCCCTACCGATGAGATGAACAACAACGATTTGGTAGACGCCTGGACGGTTGACCCTGACAACAACTACAACGACGGTTCTGAGTCCCTGTACAACTTCTGGAGAAACGATGATCTGGAAACCTGGGTGTCCGAACCTGCCAACAATGGTGGCGCGGGTACTACCGACAAGGCGAGTTCTTCAGGCACTGATGCTACCGGAGCAGGCGGCACTTCTGACCGTTCGCTCAAGTTTGATAGCTCAGGTGAGCGTGCTTACCAGCCTTTTGAGGCAGAAGAGGATGTTACCTACAACATCACAGCTTACGTGAAGTCAGAGTCTACCGCTGCGGGTGAGCTAGAGGGTACTTTCTACATCCTGCGCGACGAGCCTACGGATGAAACCGATTTGGCCTCTTTGGCTATTGCTACCCAAGCGGTGAATGCAGTAGACATCGATACCTGGCACCAAGTGACCTTTGACTTTACCGTAGACGGTACTTTCAACTTCTCACAAGAGCGTGCTGACGAGAATGCCAACGACATCTTGACTTCTCCTAACCAGAACTTTGTAATCTTCTACTTCGTGCCTACCAACACTGTAACCAGTGACAACGAAATTTGGCTGACCGATGTAGTGATTACTACCCCTGGTTTCTAAGTCAACTCAGATCCCTAAATCACAAGAGACTGCCAGCATTGGCAGTCTCTTTTTGTTTTGGCCTTAGGGTAGAGGGCAAGCAGCCCCTCTTCCCCTTTAGGAAAAGAAGCCATTACTCGTCCCGCAAACTAGTAGTAGGGTTCATCTTGGCAATCTTCAAGGTTTGCCAACTGGCTACTAGCCAGGCCACAGCCAGGGAGGCCGCTCCGGCCATTAGCATAAACCACCAGGATATTTCCACCTTGAAGGCGAACTGTTCTAACCACTGCCGGCATATCAATACACCTATCGGCAAAGCCACCAACACGGCCACCAGCACCAGCCGGGTGTATTCGGTTGATATCAAGCGGATGATGCCCCACTCGCTCAGGCCCAGAATTTTCCGAATCCCAATTTCCTTGGTGCGGCGTTCGGCCGTAAAGGCCACCAAACCCAATAGCCCCAGGCAAGAGATAAGAATGGCCAAGCCCGCAAAGTACTTCGTCAGGCTGGCCAGGCGCTCCTCTGCTTCGTACAGCCGCTCTACATCATGATCCAAGAACTTAATCTGTATCGGGAAACCCGGATTGAATTTCCCGTGCAGGTGTTGAATCGCCTGTAGCGTCACGCCCAAGTCCTGTTGCTCATCCAGCCGGGCCATTACCGTATTGAAGGCCCCAAAGCCGTAGTTGTTCAAATAGATAAAGAACATGGGGTCGGCCGAATGGGACTGAATCGACTCAATATGAAGATCCTTCACCACCCCAATCACCACCTTGTCCTTACCCCATACTTCCACTATCGAGCCAATGGGATCGGTAAGTCCCAGCTGTTCCACCGCCGTTTCATTGAGCACAATCTCGAAGAGATCCGACTTCTGTGTGGGTGAGAACGTCCTGCCTTCCACCAGTTCCAGCTCTAGCAGCTCCATAAAGTCATAGTCTACTATGCGGTAGTCCATCACCATGCGCTCGTCGGGGCCTTTCCCCGCCCAGTTGATGGCATTGGTCACCTGTTCCTGCCCCAAAAAGCCATTCCCCATGGTAAACAAAGCAGAAGCCATCTCTACCCCCGGTACCTTGCGCAGCTCAGTCAGAAAAGTCTCCCGTTTTTCTGTCACCGCGCCGTCCATATCAAAGTAGATAATGTTATCCTTAGCAAAGCCCAGTTGGCGTTGCTGGATCAACTGAAACTGCCCATACACCACCAGCGTGAAAAGGATGAGTACCACCGAAACCCCAAACTGAGTAACCACCAGGCCTTGGCGAATCCACTGGCCTCCGGCTTTCAAAGGGAGCTTGTTCTTCAGCGTCTGCAAGGGCTTGAATCGCGACATGAAGAAGGCCGGGTATACCCCAGACAGCAGCCCGGTGAAGACCGTAATGCCCAAAAAGGGCAGCACCGTTTCTTGCCGGAAGGTCAAGGCCAAATCCTTATCTGCCAGCGTATTGAAAAAGGGCAATACCACCGCTACCAAGCCCACCGACAGCACCAAGGCCATGGTGGCCAGCAAGACCGCCTCCCCAATGAACTGCCCCACTATCATGCCTCTGCGCGCGCCCAGCACCTTTTTCATCCCCACCTCGCGCATCCGGCGGCTAGCCATGGCGGTAGACAGACTTATGAAGTTGAAGGCTGCCACCAGCAGGATAATCACCCCAATGGCCCCCAGCAGCCTGACATACGCAATGCGACCCCCGGATTGCACTCCCTGGTCATAGGTCCCGTACAGATAGCGGTCACTAAACCGCTGCCCCAATACCGACAACCGGCTCACCTCCAC
>JBCBHI010000296.1:0-6016 GCA_038525885.1 Bacteroidota bacterium | reverse complement strand
CTTTTGCTTTTGCCCTCAGCATCGCGAGGGAAACCGGTCGGACGGCTTTCTACGTGAAGCATAAAGCCGTCCGGCCGATGGTCCACACCTGCTTACACAATTAGCCCAAAGAAAGTTTGGCGTCCCAAAACTTACCAATACTTTTTGATACGGCCCATATTGAAATCTTCTGGCAAAATCGCTTATCGCATACTACTTGATAAATGAAAGGCGCTGTCGATTAAAAGTGTCAAGCGATTCATCCACCATAAGCTGAATTTCGTTAAATTATTAGACCGAAATTCAATGTTTATTCCCACCATTATCAAATGACAACAAGGGTCAAAGAGATTTTAAACGAAATAGGACTCCTTTCCGATCAAGAAAAGGAACAGGTTTGGGATGTGCTAAAACGCCAGTTGGAGGAGCCATCTACGTCATGGAAAGACCTGAGAGGAGTTGCAAAAGGGGTTTGGGATCAAGACGGCCAAGATTTTGTCAATCAGCTAAGAAATGACTCATAGGATTTTAGTATGAGCATGTTTCTAGATACCTCCGTTTTTATCTATTACCTGGAGGACCACCCAGTATATGCTACTAGAGTAGAGGAACGCCTCAATGATGCCATTGAAGAAGGTATTACCCTGGTTACAAGTGTCATTACTCTAATGGAATTTAGTGTGCAGCCGAATAAACTAGGTAAGGCTGGATTGATTAGAGATTTTCATTTTTTGTTGAAATCTCTTGGTATCCTTTTGCAGGATATCGATATAGAAATAGCAGGTATAGCAGGATTTCTCCGCGCAAAATACCCATCTCTAAAAAGTATGGATGGCCTTCAAATAGCCACGGCCATCCATTCCGATTGCCGGTTCTTTCTTACCAATGATAAAAGGCTCTCTTCTATCACTGAAATTGGTATTCAGTTACTGAGTGATTGACCTCTAAAACCGAAGCCGTTCTACCAACTTGCCAATGGTAAGCCCTTGCCCCATGATGGAGAATAGCACCACCACGTAGGTGATGGATACAATCAATTCCCGGTTAAGCTCATGGGGTAGAGTGAGAGCCAAGGCTACCGAGATGCCTCCGCGTAAGCCTCCCCAGGTCAAAACCGCAAGCGTTTTACCACTCGGCATGTTTTTGAGCGATACGGCATATAGGGGCAGGGCTACGGAGGTAAATCGGGCAAACAGCACCACTACTACGGCAATCAGACCGCCCCATATGTACACCCAGCGGAAATCATGGGTGATGGCGATCAGCTCAATGCCGATCAGCATAAAGAGCAATGCGTTAAGCATTTCGTCGATCGACTCCCAAAAGCTTTCAATGGTCATGACTGATTCTTCGGAGACTTTGCCCCGTTTGAGTACCAAGGCCATGTAGATGCCCAATACTACCATAGCCAAGGGCCCGGATACTCTAATTATCTCTGCAATTGCATATCCGCCCAGCACCAGAGCCAAGGTGATCATTAGGTCTATTTTGTCCTCACGTACTTGGGTGACATAGCGGCTGCCTATCCAGCCCAGGGCTAGCCCAAGGGCTACGCCACCGATGACTTCCCTACCGAATAGCTCCAGGACCTCGGGTACCCCAATGGGGCCCATATCGCCTTGGGCAATGTCCAGGATAGTCAGGAAAACCACTACGGCTACGCCATCATTGAGTAGGGACTCGCCTGCTATTTCTATCTCCAGATCCTTCGGTACCGTACTGCTTCGCAGAATGGCAATGACGGCAATGGGATCGGTAGGGGAGATGAGCGCCCCGAACAGCAAGCAGTGCACAAAGGGGATGCCTACCCCCAGAAAGCCTAGCGCGGCGTACATCAAGCCCCCCACGATGAAGGTAGAAATCACCACCCCCAGGGTAGCCAAGATGATGATGGGGGTCCGGTTCTTGGCCAGCATTTTTGGGTCCGTCCCAAAGGCCCCTGCAAAGATGAGCAGACTCAGGAGCACATCAAAAAGTAAGCCGCTGAAGTCTAGCGCATCCACATTGTCACAGAGCTCCTGAAATGTCTCTGGGAAAATCTGCCCGGCAATGATGGCCAGAGTAGATACGGTGAGCGAAATCACCATGACCCCAATGGTAAGCGGCAGCTTGAGCCACCGGTGGTTGATCACGCTGAAGGCCGCCGTAATGGCTAGCAGGATGGAAAAGGAGTGGAAGACCGTCATGGCTTAGATGGGTTGTACCCCAGCGAAGGAGACTCCGGTTAGGCGGTGACAATCGTAGGAAAAAGTAGTGAGGTCATCCGAGGCAAAATCACTCACTCGGGTATGGCCCACGGCTCTGGCCAGCACCTTTAGCAATTGCTGGGTAGCATCGAAAAAGTTGGCCAACTGCTTGGCGCTTTTGGCAATTTCCAACCGGGCTCGTAGGTTCTCCTTTTGGGTAGCGATACCCACCGGGCAGTTATCCGTTTGGCAAGCCCGCATACCCAGGCAACCAATGGCCTGCATGGCCGAGTTGGAAATAGCGACGGCATCCGCCCCGAGAGCCAACGCCTTAGCAAAATCAGCGGGTACCCGCAGGCCTCCGGTGATGATCAACGATACTTCACGGGCGCCTATCCGGTCCAGGTGCTTGCGGGCCCGCGCCAATGCGGGTAGGGTAGGCACGTTGATGTTGTCGCGCAGCACAATGGGCGCGGCCCCGGTTCCGCCGCCTCTCCCATCCAGGATGATGTAGTCGGCCCCGGCCTGCACCGCAAAGTCAATGTCCTCTTCTATCCGGCTGGCGGCCAGCTTGAAGCCCACCGGGATTCCTCCGGTCTCCTCCCGTACGGTATCTGCAAAGGCAGCGAACTCCTCTGGCGTGCGTAGATCCGTAAAGGTGGCCGGGCTGATGGCATCCTTGCCGGCTTCCAGCCCTCGTACGCGGGCAATTTCCCCCTGTACCTTATGCCCAGGTAGGTGCCCTCCGGTGCCCGTTTTGGCTCCCTGCCCCGCCTTGAAGTGGAAAGCCTGCACCTTCTTTAGCTTCTCCCAGGCAAAACCGAATTTGCCCGAGGCAAGCTCATAAAAATACCGGCTGTTCGTCGCTTGCTCCTCTTCCAGCATTCCGCCTTCTCCCGAGCAGATGCCTGTACCGGCCATCTCGGCTCCCTTAGCCAGGGCAATCTTGGCTTCCCGGCTCAAGGCCCCGTAGGACATATCGCTTACAAATACCGGCAGCTCTAGTTTCAAGGGTCTTTTGGCCTTGGGCGCTATGATCACGCTGGTGTCCACCTCCTCGTGGTCCAGTAGTGGCTTACGAGCCAGCTGGGCGGGGAGTAACTGCAGATCTTCCCATTTGGGTAGCGTATTGCGGTCTACACCCATAGCCGTAGTGGCTCCGTGGTGTCCGTATTTGGTAAGGCCATGCTGCGCCAGGTGCTTGATGTACAGCGTATAGGGCTCGGTATCTTCGGGGTGGGTATCTGCATACTCACCCAGATATTCGTCAGTTTTGAAAGGCGCTGGGCGTACCTCCTCCTCATATTTGGCTACTTCCGCTTCGTCTACGTACAGGGTATCGTCATGCACGGCTGCTTTGAACTTATGCAGGCATTCTTCTGGGTTGTATTCACTCACTCCAGACTGGACTCGGTAGTCCCAAAAGTGCACCCCGCAGATGAGGTTTTTACCCTCCATGTACCCGTCTGAGAGCAAGGCCCCTCGGTGCAGGCAACGCCCGTACAGTACCGAAAGCTCTTCTTCAGAATACCGAACGATCACCAGGTCGGTAGCGAGAACTTTGGCGTGTTGGGGTTTGTTGATGGGGGTAGAGGAAAAAGTGCCGATGGCGATAGGTTTATCCAGGCTATGGTAGTCAGAAAAGGATGCCATGTATCAGGTTTAGTTTGTGTGTTTGTGGAAATTGGTAATTCCAATTGGGAAAGACAACCTATTCCAGACCATCTGTCCGGAATAGGAAGGCCGATACCGGCTGTTTTATGACAGAAAGCCAACTTTTCTAACCTTCCTTTGGCAAGCAATTTGTGTCTTTTTTCTAAACGCCTTCCACCGGGGCGTGTACCCCACAAAAAAGAAAAAGTAGAGTTATGAAGAGTAAACCATTGGCCCTTCTCGGCCTTCTCAGCAGTCTATTAATCCTGCCCATGATAGCTAGCGGGCAGGATGCAGCCACCCCAGTCACCATCATCACGCTGACACCCCTTACGGATAATCCGAAACATGAGGTAGTAGAGCTAAAGGAAGGGGATAACATCTTTGTGCAAATAGGAGACAAGCGAAAGCGGACCTCTGGTAAGCTCCAAGCATTGGTAGACGGAAACCTGGTTTTGAAGCATCCCATTTGGGGTGAGCGTTTCGTGGCCATGCATGAAGTAACGGTCATTGGGCAGAAAAACATCTTCCATACCATAGGCAGAGTAGTCGCATTTCCTTTCCTAGGGTATGGTAGTGTACTGGCCGTGCTAGGTGCCGCTAGCTTTCTGGCAAACCCAGAGGACCCCTATGCGCCCATAGGTTTGGCCATTGGCGGATTGGGGGTATTGATGGCTGCACCTGCCTCGGTGCCCTACTGGATTCCCAGGAAAAAGTATTCCCGTGCCGAATGGGATTTCATCATAGACCCTTGAGTAAGAATAAGCCGAATCCGTTCCTGAAGTCAAGAGAACTAGGCAACCGTAGAATAAGAAGAGGAGATGTATTCGAAAGGGTACATCTTCTTTTTGTTATATTCTATCTCTGCTAGCTTGGTATCCGAATCCAGGTACGGTAAGTCCTGAGTAGGGTATCCCACCGAGTGGATGGGTGAGTGGTTTTCTACGTAATTCCACCATGAGCATTAGTGCCACATTATTTCAGAGTCCCAAAAAGAGAACTTTTTTGGCTTTGCCAGATGCCTTTTGATTGTAAGGATAATTCGTGGTAAGTAATTTATAACCAGTGATTTGTAAAAAGGTACCATGTGCCATCCGATGAATTGACTCTTCTGTGAAGAAAGAAATTCGTTTCACCTGATGTATTGCCACGAATGCTACTTGTCTGGTTGCTACTTTAGAATCATCATTTAAGGCAAACAAATGATATTGGGTGCTGGATGATCAACTACACTTCTATAGCACTATTATAATTTTCCTACACTTCTATTGATATTATTCCTTATCACGACCAAGAGAAAAGGCTCCCGCGGGAGCCTTTTCTTTTTAGTTATCGTCTAGGTTTACCACGCCCTTTTTTAGGGCATACATCACCAATCCGGCCGTGTTTTTTGCCCCCGTTTTGTCCAGCAGTTTTTTGCGATAGCCCTCAATGGTTCTTGGACTCAGAAACATCTTGTCGGCAATTTCCTGAGTGTTGAGTTCCATACATATCAGTTTCAGTACCTCAATTTCGCGCTCGGCTAGTGCCGGTGCATCTCCCAGCGAAGGGGCCGTTTGGGGCTTGTTCTTCAAGCCCTTGAGCAAGGCCGCCGAAATGGCGTCATTGAAATAGAAACCTCCGTTGACCACTTTGCGGATCGCCGAATCTACTTCGTCCGGGTGAGCATCTTTGAACAGAAAGCCGTTCGCGCCTGATTCCATGAAATAAATCACAAACGAATCCTCCTGATGCATGGTGAGCAGCAGCACGGGAACCTCCGTATACACCTTCCGTAACTCAATCATGGTTTGCATGCCATCCATTACCGGCATTTCCAGATCGAGTAAGATGACATCCGGCAGGGGTTGCTCCTTCAACTGCTGAAGCAATTGGTGACCATTTTCGGCCTGCAATACCACCTGCATATCCTGGTTAGCATTGAGCACCGTAGCCAGCCCAATCCGAAACAACCGGTGGTCGTCCACCAAACCTATAGAGATAACCTCACTCATCCGCCATGTTGGGTTTGGGCAAAGGTAGCCTAAATTCCCCTTTGAGGCCTTTTCCCGGTTGGGTATGCACCTCATGCGTTCCTCCCAAAAGCTCCACTCGGGTTTCCAGGTTTTTCAGGCCCAGCCCTTCTTTGATCAGGGCGGGATCAAAGCAGGGCTGGGCCTGAAAAACCTGGAAACCCGAGTGGAGCTTTTGGGAGGAAC
>JBCBHI010000295.1:0-6016 GCA_038525885.1 Bacteroidota bacterium | reverse complement strand
GATGGCTCTTCCTGAAAAGTCGCCACCGAGGGGACTTACCCTCATCTCTACTGCAGCTTGCAGGTCACACGGCCGACATTTCGGTGCGATCCAGCTTCTCTAATCTTAACAAAATTGAGGACAAGCCCTACGCTACAGCTCTACACTCAGGGCAGGACCTCGCCTACGTCCGAAAGTATGGCATCATAATGCGTTTGGTTACCGGTATAGGCGGCATTGAGTACGGAATCTACCCATTGGCGGGTTTCTGCCTGGCCCTCGGCTTGCAGCCGATTTAGCAGAGACTCTATGGCCACCGCCTCATATACGGCCAGGGCCTTCAGTTCGGGCAGCAGGGCTTGCAAAGCCTTCCAATCCTCTTTGGCAATGCGCATGCCAGCGTCTTGCGGTACCGCTGCCACTACCGGAACCACCGCAGAAGCTTCGCCTACGGGTAGCCGAAAACTAAAGGTAGTCCCCTCTCCTACGGAAGAGGTCACGTGGATGTCCGAACCGTGGGCGGCCAAGGCCAGTTTGCAAAAGGTAAGGCCCAAGCCCGTTGATCCAATCCCCCCGCTGCTGCGCACCTCTGCCTGCCCAAAGGCGTCGAAAATATGGGCCAATTGTTCTTCGGGGATACCCACACCTGCATCGCTTACGCTCACCTGATAGCCGTCTGCGGTGGCGGTGGCGTTGACACGAATCGCGGCATTTTGTGGCGAAAACTTGATGGCATTCGTCAACAGATTGATCAGGACGCGGTACAGTAGGGGCTGGTCCGCGAGCACCACGGCTTCGGCGGGCAGCTCTAGGGCCACTCGTAGGTTCTTTTCTTCTACCAAAGGCTGCACTTGCTCGGTAGCCCGCAGTACCATGGGCCTCAGCGGCAGTGCTTCGGGCTTTAGTTCCACCTCGGCAGTTTCCATCTTGTGTACATCCAGCATGTTGCTGGTCAGTTGCAGCATCTGTTGGGCCATCCGGTGGATGGCGGAGGGCGCTTTTGCCTTGTTCAAAATCACCGATAGGGGGTTTTTCAGGTCATGGGCAATCATGCCGGTCATGGCCTCTTTGAATTGGCTTAGGTTTTGAATGACTCGGTTTTGGTTCACCTGCTCTCGGTGGGCCCGTCGCTTATTGCGGTAGTTGGCCCAGAAGAATAGGGCCGAAATGCCGAGCAAAATAGCCCCGGCCCATCCCAGGTTGCGCAGGTTGCGTTGGGTAAGGATTTGGGCTTGCAGGTTGGCCTCCATCAGCGCGTTTTCGGCCGCAATAGTTTCTCGTTCTTTTTCGAAGGCAAAGGAATTTTCCAGATTAGTCATTTCACGGATCTGATCCGCATTGATCAAGCTATCGCTGTAGGTTTTAAAATCTACCGAGTATTGGTAGGCCAACTCATAATTTCCATGTTGGGCATAGAGTTTATGCAGGACTTCGGTGGTGTTGCGCAATGCGGTGACAATGCCCGTTTCTTGGGCGATTTTTAGGCTAGCATGGACGTATTCGAGGGCTTGGGCATAGTCACCGGCTTCCTCGCTATAATAGGCAACGCCAATATAGGCCGCGATTAAATCTTGAGGGTCTCCGTTGGGTTGCAGCAGTTCCAGGGCTGTGGCATAGGCCTCTTGGGAAGCCTCAGGCTTTTCCAACTCGAAGTACACGCCGCCCAACCGTACTAGGATGTTGCCCCGCAGGAAGGGATCTTCCAATGAGATGGCCAAGGCTAAGGCCTCCTCCCAATATTCTTGGGCCTGCTCAAAATCCTCCATTTTGTTTGAAATTCTACCGAGCTCGCGCAGGTTGGTGAAAATGCGCCGGGGGTCGTTCAACTGTAGGGCTACTTCCAAGCCCTGCTTCAGGTACTCCTTGGCTTTGGGGTAGTTTTCCAGCGTAGTGTATAAGCTGCCTAAGTTACTCAAGGTATACACCTTGAGTTTGCGATGGTTGATTTGGTCGGCGATGGTGAGTGCCTGGTCCATACATGCTATGGAAGCCAGTACCTTCCCTTGAAAACTGTAGATATTCCCCAAGTTCATCAGGTTGATCCCTTTGGAATCTAATTTACCTAGGCTATCCGCTAGGGCAATGGCCCGTAGGTACCCTGCTTCGGCCAAGTCCAGTTTGCCCAAACGCTTATATACGTTCGCCAAATTGCCGTTGATTACGGTTTCGTCCTTTGGCTGGTTAATTTGTTTGGACAGTGCTAAGGCAAAGGTGTAGTAATGCAGAGCGCTGTCATAATTTCTCGCTTTTTTGAAATACAAGCCCAGTCCCATACTGGCGTTGAGGCGGGGACGAGGCATCTCATGTTGCTCTCCTAAGCGGAACATTTCCTTCAACCAATACAACTGCTGATCCTGCTGTTTGAGAGCGGCATACACGACTTTGTAGGCCCACGCCGTTTTGGTGATCGATTTACCGTCTTGTATAAGGTTGGCCATAGCCCAAGCCGAATCGGTATACACCAGGGCCCTTTCGGGGTCTTGACCCGATAGCGCGTAGGCTATCTTGTGGTACGTTTCGACACTGTCCGCTGCCGTGATAGCCTCCTCTAGCACCCCTTGCAGGGAGTCTATGCGTGCCATAGGGTCACTTTGGTAGTAGGTAGAACCGAAGGTGGGAAGCGCCATTACGCCCTGGAGGGCGAAAATAAGCAGGGCAGCGGCTATGGAGCGGTAGATACGTGCCTTCATCGGTAAATAATTGGTAGGGATGGTACTTAAACGTCGCAAGATAGGGCTTATCTCCGTGGATATGGATTTCAATATCTTTCAGGCGAAAGGAGGCGGTCTCGTAAGGAAATCATACGGTTTTGAAGCCAACTATTCTTCTGTAAGTGCTTCCCCACTAGATCCGTTGGCATTTGGCGAGTCTTATTTTTCCATGACCTATGAGATTGTCTCATTTACATAAAGCCTATGAGACCATTACAAAAATTCATGGCTTCTGGCCTCAGAAAGGGGGTTTTCGAGGTGATCTCTAAAGTAGACTTTATATAATTCGCTTGACGACCTTAGGGACACGCCCTACGCTACACCCATACCCTCAGGGAAGGACCTCACCTACGTCCGAAAGTATGGCATCATAATGTGCTTGGTTACCGGTATAGGCGGCATTGAGTACAGAAGCTACCCATTGGCGGGTTTCCTCCTGGCCCTCGGCTTGCAGTTTATCTAGCATGGCTTCTATGGCTACTGCCTCATATACCGCCAGCGTCTTCAGTTCGGGCAATAGCCCCCGCAGTCTATTCCAGTCCTCTTGGGCAATTTTTGGACGATCCTCTGACGCTGGAGACTTATGCGCCGGAGTCGCCACCGTTGCTTCGCACTTGGGTAGTACAAAGCTAAAGGTAGTGCCGACACCCACCGTAGAGTCTATTTGGATATCCGCACCGTGAGCGGCCAGGGCCAACTTACAAAAGGTAAGGCCCAAGCCCGTAGACCCGATGCCTCCGCTGTGCCGTGCCTCTACCTGGCCAAAGGATTCAAAAATGGACTTCCACTGATCTTTAGGGATGCCCACACCCTCATCGCCAATGCTTACCTGATAGCCAGCCGCTACCGCCCGGGCGCTAACCGTAAGGGTACGGTTTTGTGGAGAAAACTTGATAGCATTGGTCAAGAAGTTGATAAAGACCCGGTCCAAAAGGGATGGGTCCGCTTGCACCACGGCCTCAGTGGAAATATCCAGATTCAGCTTCAGGTTTTTCTCCTCTACCAAGGGTTGCACCTGATCGGCGGCCCTCATCACTAAGGATAGAAGTGGGAGCGCTTGCGGATCGGGTACCACCTCGGTGGTTTCCATCTTGTGTACGTCCAGCATGTTGTTGATCAGCCGAAGCATTTGCTGGGCCATGTGATGCGGTAGAGCCTCAGGGTTCGACTGATTTATAATAACTGATAGGGGGTTTTTGAGGTCGTGCGCGATCATACCCGTCATGGCTTCTCTGAACTCACCCAGCTGTTCCAAGGCTCGGCGTTTTTGCTCCTTGCGGAGCAAGACTATCCGTACTATCAACCCGCCACCTAAGATCACCCCCAACCCGAGCACCAAGTATAGCAAGGAACGCAACCGAGCATTTTTGGCCGCCTCTTCGGATAGCTGCAATTCGGCCTCTTTTTGTAGTAGTTCCTTGTCGTAGGCAAACCTAGACTCCTGCAGGGCCGTTTCACGTACCAAATCTGCATTGAAAAGGCTATCGGATAGTTGGTTGTATAAGGAATGCATTTGGTAAGCCTTTTGATATTCTTCTTGTCCAGCATAGTAGGCGTGTAACCCTTGAGCCGCATTACTAATCATCATCTGTAGGCCTACGGCTTTTGCTCTTGCCAGTGCCTGCTCTAGCAAGCCCGCCCCTACGTCTTCCTCTCCATGCTTAATCTCCCAACCTCCCAGCGCCAATAAGGCATTGATCTGGTTCTCTTCGTGCTGCCCACGCTCAGCAAGGGACAAGGATTCTTGGTAATACGCCTTCGCTGAGTCTAGCTCTCCCTTCGCTTCAAAGAGGTTGCCAATCAGCTCTGCCGAAGAGGCGGCCATTCCTTGGAGATCCCCAGACTTACGCATGGTGTAGGCTTTTTGGAGAAAATAAAGCGAGAGTGAATCTCGTTCCATTTCCTTATACACCAAGCCTAGGTTGTTATAATTGTAGTGAACGGTGCCTTGCTTTTGTTTTTCGCGTATCTGAATGATTTCCAGTAGGGTTTCTTCTGCTAGATCCAGGTTATTAAGCTGCAGGTGAATATTGGCAATATTGTTTCTGGGAATAACCGAGCGTAGGGTATCGCCACCTTGTAAAAAGTAATCGATGGCCGGCTGGTATAATTCCAAGGCTTCGAGGAATTTCCCTTTGCGGTAATGCTGCACCCCCAACTCGTTGTAAGCGTTACCAATATTCGCATTGGCCCGGCGGCCTACTTGCTTGTACCATTCAATGC
Source organism: Bacteroidota bacterium (assembly GCA_038525885.1). GTDB lineage: Bacteria > Bacteroidota > Bacteroidia > Cytophagales > Cyclobacteriaceae > DMST01. Next base: position 1,103 of record JBCBHI010000295.1, on the reverse strand, counting down.
TCTGTAGCACGTAGTACTCTCCCAAGGAATCGTTGCCCACCCTAAAATAGGTACTGCCCATATTAAAGGTAGCCCGTCCGTACCGTAAGGAGTCATTGCGTTGCAAATACACTTCCCGTATCTGTTCAAATATCTCAATGGCCTGATCAATATCCCCTCGGCTTTTGTAGATAGCGGCTACATTATTCAACGCCAATGGAAGGATCTCCATCTCTTGAGTCCTTCGGCTCAAGTCAACCGCTTGCTGCCAGTACTTGAAGGCATCCTGGTTTGCATTTTTGGCATAGTAGGCCGTACCAATATTCAAACTGAGCGAAGCAGCCCTGATAGTATCCTGCGCTACCAAGGCCTCCGTCAGACCAGTAAGGCCATAGTGGAGCGCACTATCTGGAAAGGGGAATGCCATGGGTTTGATCAAGGCATCATACGTCTGCAAGCGTATGGCTGCCTCCTGTGCAGTATCCAAAACCTGTTTAAGGCTATCCAGGGCAGGCCGCTGCCCATAGGCCAACGCGGGTATCATCACGAGCATAAGAGCTAGCGGACCAAACAGAGAGTTGGGAGTGCGGGGTATCATCGAATAGGTTTTTTAGGCAACAAAAGAAGCAACAGCACCAAGATACAAGGAATTGGTCTCTGCGGAATTTCCATTATTAACCTGGTGGGGCTCCACCAAAGAAAGGAGGCGTTTCCTTAGCCTCCCTCTCCTCTGGCATAGCGCTGACCCCCTACTATTCAAGGTAATAGCCCCGGACGAGTCTACTAAAAGAGGTATTGACCAACTCCTTGAACATCCAATCAGAATCGGCAAAGCCAAAAATCATCATCAGGTCTTATAAAAATCACACAAGGTGTTGCAATTCAAAATACATCAACTACCTTTGCAGTCCTTTAAGGCTCGGGATGTAGCGCAGTCCGGTTAGCGCACCTGCTTTGGGAGCAGGGGGTCCTAGGTTCGAATCCTAGTATCCCGACTGATTATCAGGGAGTTACGAAATTTAATCGTGACTCCCTTTTTATTTGCCCAAGATTTGCACTCCCCCATCTACCCTTTCAGTAGTTCCATCTCACTAGCGACACATCCAACCAGGAATTCTATCCTT
>JBCBHI010000294.1:0-6021 GCA_038525885.1 Bacteroidota bacterium | reverse complement strand
GGGGCTGGGTTGGTCATCATGGTACCAAAGGCGCATCAAAGAGCTACCGATATCGGGGTAATCAGCACAATGTGTACTACCACATTCACAAACAGCAGCGAGGTATAGGCCATCGCTACCTTAGTCAGTACATTATTCTTTTTGGTGGGCGATAGGAGAAACCGGACATAGAAAACGGCCATCACCACTACTAGCGCTGCAATGTTATAATAGCAGGTACTATGGAGTTCCAGGTAACCGGCTATGTGCACGGAGAGGCCTGCGGCACCCAGCAGAGCTACCAAGGGGATAATGGCTGCCGTACGTGCGCCTAGCAACAGCGAAAAGGTCTCATAGTGCGTTTCGTGTCCTACACCGCGTATCTTCCGGGATACCTCCCAAGCCGTTACAGGCAGGCTGAAGATGAGTAGGAGGTAAAAATGATTCCACGTGAAGGCGCTCATCTCTGGGCCGCTGGCCAGCCCTGTATATATCAGGAACAGATTGATGGAGTAAGGGATCGGCTGGTGGGTTACCATGGTAAAATAGATGTGCTCACGGTGAAACTTCTCAAAGCCGAACCACTGAAAGGTACCCAGGCAATACAACATCACCAGCCCAAAAACCAGTAAGGTATCCTGCCCCAGGGCTACATTGGTAGCTACCAGTACCAAGAAACTTAGCCAACTTACTTTCACTATATCACCGCGGAGTACGGCGCCACGGGCGGTGGCACGCCACGGGAAAAGGTCCTTGTCCAGATCAAAATCCTTCAAGTCGTCAAACGTCCGCATGAGCAGCATCCAGAAGAACGCTGAAATCATACCGACAATGGCATGGATGTCTATTACAATACCCCCACCTGAGAGTGCTTGCGCACTAAAGTTGAGGCAGGCATATAGCGCAATTACATACGGCAGGTAGGTAAATACGGGGAACATTTCGCGCAAATAGGTGCGCACGCGTAGGGATAAAGGGTGGGTGGTCGCTTCCATAGGGTAGGGTGTCGAAAGTTGTGAGCAAAATGTACCGGCTGGTCTACTGTATTCCCTTTTCCATACTTCACACTCCAAGGTGAGAAGGTAGGGAGGGAAATGGAATGATTGAGATTAGTTGTTGAATATTTCCAAAGCCTTTACGCTATCTAAAAAGCATGAAGGCCAACCATTAACGCAGGTTACAGCCTGCTTAGTATCTGGTTTAGTCTTGAATTTAAGGAGTGGAGTTTACACTACAGGCATAGAGGATAGTTATAGCTGGTAATATCCCTCTCCACTTCATGTCCGTACTATTACTACTTCAATATACAGATCATGATCCTTATTCGCTAGCCCTTTCTTTACTGTTGTGGTTAAAATGTCGTCCCCAAAGGGGCATTTGGTAACAGTTTTGGTTGCCAAACTAACTATTTAGTTTGGTTTACTTGCTAAATCCAAACTAAGGCCTTAGTTTCGAACTAATCAATTAGTTTGGTTGTAAACAGACCGTAGCTCATGAGAGAGTTGACTAAAGCGGAAGAGGAAATCATGCAAGTGCTCTGGGAGATGGAGTCGGCCTTTGTGAAGGACATCATCGCTCAAATGCCCGAACCCAAGCCTGCCTACAACACGGTGTCTACCATCGTTCGTATTCTGAACAAAAAAGGCTTTGTGGGGCATACCGCCCATGGGCAGTCGCACCGGTACCACCCCTTGGTGTCCAAGGCAGAGTACACCAAATCCTTCATGAATGGTTTTGTGCAAAAGTACTTCCGGGGGTCCTTCCAGCAGATGGTTTCCTTCTTTACTAAGGAGGACGATCTCAGTTTGGCAGAACTGGAAGAACTGCTGAAGGAACTGAAGAGTAAGGACCAAAGCCCTGAGTCATGAGCAATTTCCTGTTTGAACTAGCCATAGTGCATGCAGTGCTAATATTGGCCTACTGGTTCTTGCTTCGCAAAGAGCGGCACTACGGTCGGCTGCGTCATTATCTGTTAGGAGCCACCGTACTAGCCATAGGTATTCCTTTGCTTAAGCTGCCTCGTTTGGTAGGGAGCAACCCCGTGCAGCCCATGCCTGTCCCCGTTACTGATAATCTTCCCACGGAACCCATATCGACCCTTCCCTTGGAAACCCCCACGCTGTGGTATATGGATTGGCTGGTGGGTATCTACCTGACGGTGAGTGGGCTATTACTTCTGAAACTGCTGTACAACGTGGGGTACCTCATCCTACTGGAAAAGAAAAGCCGGTATGAGAAGTATCAGGAGTGGTATGTACGCAAGGTGAGTGGGGTGGCTGGCAGTTTTACCTTCTTCCGCTGGATATTCCTGAGCGACGCCATTGATAAGCAGGAGGCAGACTACGAAATCATCCTGAAACACGAAGAAGCTCACGTCAGGCTCCGGCACACCTATGACCTGTTCTTGATAGAACTATTCAAGGTCTGCTTTTGGTGGTTGCCTACCGCCTGGTTTGTCAACAAAGAAATTAGAAAGATACATGAGTACCAGGCCGATGCCTATGCACTGAAGTCGTGTTCGTACGACCGGTACTCGACGATACTGATCAGTTCTACTTTAACTATGCATGGACTGGGCTTGGCCAGCTCATTTCATGATGGTGCCATTCTTAAACGATTACAAGCAATGAAGCAACAAACAAAAAAAGTGAGCCCCTGGAAACTAGGGGCCTTGGCAAGCCTTTGTGCCCTGTTGGTAGTGGCGCTGGCCTGTACCGAAGACCAGTCTGAAGTAGCCGACGTGGACTCCTTAGCAGAAACCACCGCAGAGAGTGCTACCTCCTTCGAGATAGTAGAAGAGCAACCCCAACCCGCAGGGGGAGCGGCGGGCTTTTACGGCTATGTCGCCAACGAAATCAAATACCCCCTACAAGCCCGCAATCAAGGTATTGAGGGTCGGGTGTTTTTAACGTTTACGGTAGAAAAAGACGGTTCCCTGACCGGGATACAGGTGAAAAAGGGAATTGGTGCGGGTTGCGATGAGGAGGCAATTCGGGTGCTAAAGAATGCACCTCCTTTTACGCCCGGAAAACAACGCGGGCGTGCCGTACGGGTACAAATGGATATACCCATCACCTTCAAAATCAATCCCGAAGGGGAAAATTCTGATGGCAGTGCTCAGGGTATAGTGATCATTGACGAGGTACAGACCAACACCCAGAAACTGAAGGTAGATGCCAACTATGAAGATGGCGCCTGGGTAGGTACCGTGTACAGTGAGGAGGGTAAGACCCTACCCGGTGTGAACATTTCTATCCCGGGGACTTCGGTAGGTACGGTTTCCGATTTGTTTGGTAAGTTCAAGCTACCTGCCGAGGAAAATCAAGCCTGGCAAGTGAGCTTTGTAGGGTTCGAAACCCTCCAGTTTGACGGGAAATAACCCGCCGATAAGGCCGCCCTGGCCCTCATAGGGCGGCCTTACCTCCTATGTTGCTTTTGTACTGAATTGGCCATAAAGAAAGCCCAAACTAAAAACAGTTTGGTTTTTCTTGGCAAACCCGAACTAAGGAATTAGTTTCGAACTAATCTATTAGTTTGGATGCGATGCCAGCTCACATGAAAGAATTGACCAAAGCAGAGGAGGAGATCATGCAGGTACTTTGGGACCTGGAATCTGCCTTTGTGAAAGATATCATTGCTCAGTTACCAGACCCAAAACCAGCCTACAATACCGTTTCTACCATTGTGCGAATCTTGAACAAGAAGGGCTTCGTAGGGCACACCGCTCACGGGCAGTCGCATCGGTACCATCCGTTGGTATCCAAGGCAGCCTATACCAAGTCCTTTATGCAAGGCTTTGTAGGACGGTACTTCCGGGGTTCATTTCAGCAGATGGTATCCTTCTTTACCAAGGAAGAGGATTTGAGTCTAGGCGAACTGGAAGAGCTGCTAGCAGAATTGAAGGCAAACGATAGGGGGCGGGAGTCATGAGCAATTATCTGTTAGAACTAGCCGTCATTCACGGAGTGCTTGGCCTAGGCTACTATGTTTTGCTTCGTAAGGAAAGGCAATACGGCATGCTCCGGTGGTACTGGATTGTGGCCACCGTTTTGGCCATCAGCATTCCACTGCTCAAGCTACCACAGCTGGTGCAGCCAGATACCTTCGTTTCCACACTGGTAGTGCAGGAGCCTGCAGTCACAGAGGTAGCGATGGAAGAGCCTGAGGTCGGGGCACCCCCGGTTGAGGCACCCCCAGTTGGTTTGGCGCCGAAGCCGACCAAACTGTCGGAAACGGAAGCCGGAGCCCGGTTTGATCCTTGGCGGATGATCACCCTACTATACTGCCTGGTGAGCGCCCTACTGTTTATCAAAGTGCTGGTCAACTTGGCGAAGCTGATTCAGTTGCGGCAACAAAGCCAGGTAGAACAGGTAGGCACGGTAAAACTGCGGAGAACGCAGTCCGTGGAGGGAAGTTTTTCCTTTTTTGGTGCCGTATTTCTGGGCAAGGACCTGGACCCTCAGCGGCCTGATGGGGAGATGATTTTGAAACATGAGCAGGCACACGTGGCGCTGGGTCATACCTACGACTTGCTCTTTTTTGAGCTATTCAAGGTGGCCTTTTGGTGGCTGCCTACCGCATGGTTTGTCAGTCGGGAAATCCGCCGATTGCATGAGTACCAGGCGGATGCACACGTGCTGAAAACCTGTGCCTTCGAACAGTATTCTCAAACGCTGATCAAATCTACCCTTGCCCAGCAGGGGGTAGGTTTGGCCAGCTCTTTTCACAGCAATTTTATTCTCAAGCGATTACAAGTAATGCAACAGCAAGTAAAAAGAATTAGACCCTGGAAAGTAGGTGCCCTTACTTCAGTAGGCTTCCTGCTCATCTTTCTTTTGGCCTTTACGGAAGAGCGAGCCTTGGCGCAGCCTTCCAACGCTGGAACTGCTACTACGGACACCACCTTTAGCGTGATAGAAGAACCTCCCATGCCCTTAGAGAGTATGGAAAGCTTCTGGGCTTACATAGACCAAAACTTCAATTTGGTTTCCTCAGCCCGGCAGTCTAGCGTACGGGGATTGGTTTGGGTTGAGTTTGATGTAGAGGCAGACGGTACCGTGGGTAATGTAGGAGTGAGCAAAGGGGAGGGGACCGAGTTTGAGGCCGAAGTACAGGCCGCGATGAAACATATGCCAGCCTTCAGACCGGGTAAGCAGCGAGGTAAGTCGGTGCCTGTTTCCATGAAAATGGAACTCCAGATTACTTACCGGAGCGAAGAAGCCGATGGCGGAACCATGATCATGGCCCCGATGGAAATCAACGCTCAGTTTTTGAATATCAATGCGGATTTTTCCAAAGGAACATGGGAAGGAACGGTCTATGATAAAGAGCGGAGACCGCTTGCAGGAGTCAGTATTTCGATACCAGATTCAAACCTGGGAACGGTCTCTGATCAAAACGGGCAATTCCGTATGGAGGCCGATGCCTCTCAGCTTTTGCTGGCAAGCTATGTAGGGTACAAGCCCACCTGGCTCAAGGCCGAGTAGGCCCTAAGCGGATAGAAAGAGCCGTCCCATGAAGTGCGGACGGCCCTTTCTCCTTACTTAAGGGCTGCTGAAAAAGGGCTAAAACTTTCACCTGTAGTGGATGAACTCACCATAGGGGTTTCTAAATCCAAAGTTTTTCAGCGGAAGGGCCCAAAAAGCTTGGTTTTCAATTGCGCCGAGCTTTAGCTCGGTGATCCAAGATTCCAAATGTTTCGGGCTTCAGCCCAAGCATAGGCTGCTTCGTTGGGCTTAAGCCCTGTTTTTGAGGAATACTTTACCATCCGGCTGAAGTCGGGCCGCGTAGGCCGGAGGCAATTGATGACTTTTTCAGCATGTCCTACTTAAGATCAATCGTTCTCAACGGTGAAGGTTTGGGAAGTGAGCGTAGTACCTCCTCCAGATACCTCTACAAAATACCCTGAGGTGTTACTGCTTACCGAAGGGAAATTCAGCCCGTTCTCATTGAACCAGCCATCGTTCAATACCTCAGTCACCGTTCTGATGGTGCTGGAGCCTCTTTTCAAGCGAATGGTAACCGTAGCTGAAGATATAGCCG
>JBCBHI010000293.1:0-6057 GCA_038525885.1 Bacteroidota bacterium | reverse complement strand
GAGCCATAAAGCCGCCCCGGTTCCCTACCAAAGTCCAGCCATCGGCCAAGGACTTGGCATAGGTAGAGTCAGTAGCAATAAAGGTTTCGATAGCCACCACAGAGTTCTTTTTGAACCGTGCCCGGTTAGTCCGGTCCCGGAAATTGGCGATCGACTCCGGTTCCTCGTGCAAGCTACGACCAATGCCGTGGCCCGTGAGATTCTTAATGACCCGGTAGCCCCGTTTTTTGGCTTCGGTCTCCATCACATGTCCCACATCAGCAATGCGTACTCCCCCCTTTACCGCAGCAATGGCCGAACGCAAAATTTCTTTGGAGGCCTCTACCAATGGCTGATGTCCATGCACATCTTCGCCCAGGACAAAGGAACTCCCATTGTCAGACCAAAACCCATCTAGCTCCGCAGACACATCAATATTGATGAGGTCACCTTCTTGCAAAATCACCTCCTCAGAAGGAATACCATGGGCAAAAGCTTCATTGACACTGATGCAGGTATGGCCGGGAAATCCGTAGGTCAAATAAGGGGCCGATTTGGCACCAAAGTCCTGCAGGATTCCACCTCCGTAGACATCCAAAGCTTTGGTGGTCATGCCGGGGCGCGCATGCGCTATCATTTCGCGAAGGGTGACAGCCACCGCATCACTCACCTTTTTCATCGCTATCCGTTCGTACTCCTTGGTAATTGACATTGCTTGTGATGTTTTAAGGGTTATGTTGCCAAAACCGGGACAAAAGATTTTAGCAGTCACAGATACGTAAACCTAAAAATTTGAGGCCCAGTTTCTATTAATCCAACAAAAATTCCGGGCCGGCAAGTTCTCTTCCAATCCCAGCCAAATTTTATTGGGCACCGAACCTACCGATAGGGTCTTTGACTATATTTGCACACGTTTTCGAAACCTATAATCGTACTCTTATGATCATTGGTGTTCCAAAGGAAATTAAGAATAATGAGAACCGCATAGCGGCTACGCCCTCAGGAGTCAGTGAGTTGACCAAACGGGGCCACACGGTATATGTGCAAACCAACGGTGGGTTGGGCAGTGGATTTACCGACGAGGAATATGTAAAAGCTGGCGCAGAAATTTTGCCTAGCATCGAGGCTGTATACGAAAAGGCCGAGATGATCATGAAGGTGAAAGAGCCCATCGAACCGGAATATGAATTGATCCGGGAAGATCAGTTGCTGTTTACCTATTTCCACTTTGCCTCCTATGAGCCACTGACACACGCCATGATCAAAAAAAAGTCCGTGTGCTTGGCTTACGAAACGGTAGAATCTCCAGACCGCAAGCTTCCGCTGCTCATCCCGATGAGTGAGGTAGCCGGCCGGATGAGTATTCAGGAAGGTGCCAAATGGTTGGAGAAGCCTATGCAGGGTCGCGGAATTCTGTTGGGTGGTGTACCCGGAGTACGTCCTGCTAAGGTGATGGTACTTGGTGGTGGTATTGTAGGAACCCAAGCAGCAAAAATGGCTGCAGGTATGGGTGCCGACGTTACTATCATGGATATCAACCTGAACCGCCTGCGGGAACTGGACGATATTATGCCCGCCAACGTAAACACCTTCTACAGCAGCGAATACAACATTCGTCAGATGCTGGGCCGGGTGGACCTAATCATCGGTGGGGTTCTTATTCCTGGTGCCAAAGCTCCTAAGCTGATCACCCGTGATATGCTGAAGGAAATGCGTCCCGGAACGGTGATGGTAGACGTAGCCGTAGACCAAGGTGGATGCTTTGAAACCACTAAGCCTACTACGCACCAGGATCCTGTATATGTCATTGACGACGTGGTACACTACTGTGTAGCCAACATGCCAGGTGCAGTACCTTATACCTCTACCTTGGCTTTGACCAATGCTACTTTGCCTTACGCCATTCAATTGGCCGAAAAAGGCTGGGTAAAGGCTTGCCAGGACAGCAAAGAACTCGCCTTGGGTCTGAATGTGATCAAAGGTGATGTGGTATATGAGGCGGTGGCAGAAGCCTTCGACTTACCGTATGTCGGGGTTGAAAAATACCTGGGATAGTACCATAATAACATACAAATATAATGGAAAACACCTGCCTGGCGCAGGTGTTTTTTATTCCCGTTTGGTAGGATAAAGCCTTGAACTTCATCTACCGAATCTTGGGTTTTATCTAATATTCCCTCCCCGATTCTTTAGTTAGGTTTCCCTGCCCCTACTTTGTAATGTTATTTTGCGTTCTAACTACCAATTCTTATAAGCGAATGGCATTTCCTTGGGGAAGGAAGTTTCTTTGCCTCTTCGCAGGCTCTCTTTTAATGTTTCCCTGCTTGGGCGAACATAAGATGGAACCTGTTGATGCTTCTGGGAATGATATCATCTCCTTGGATGGTCGGTGTATTTTCTGGACGGACGTAACCAGATCTACCACCATAGATGAGTTTTGGAATGCACGTGATTCGCTTCCTTTTGAGGCCGAACCTGAAGGTGAAGTACTAAGGGTATCAGGAGCAAAAGGTTGGGTTTGGGCCATTCTTTACATCAATCAAGATTCTACCGTACTCCAAGAGGGCAATTTTTGGCGCTTGCAAGTTAACTATCCACCTATAGATCAGGTGGATATGTATGTATTGGGTCAGGATAGCACGTGGCACAAAATGTCTAGCGGTGAGCACGTAAACCCAGAAGACAGGGTCATGCGGACCATCACCCCGGTATTTCCTATCCCCAATGTACCGGGCACCTTCCCGGTGGTGCTCCATTTTCGCCCTTCATCGGGTAGCATTATTGCCCCGCTACGGCTGATGAAACAAACCGTACTGCAATCCCAAAATGCATTGCAGAATATGGCCTTTGGGACCTTCTATGGAGCTTTGGCTCTATTTTTAGTATTCAACCTGGTTTGGTTCGCCTTTACCCGATACCGCCCCTCTTTGTATTACGCTGGGTTCATTGCCATTTATGTCATCAATCGATTGGTATACAACGGGCATATGTTCCTGTTTTTCCTTTCTCCTCAAGAATGGCCTCCCAACCTGATCGCCTTTCTGTCCAACATGTGGTACGGGGTACCTGCGGTTTTCTTTACCATTCATTTTCTAGACCTAAAAAACTTATTGCCCAAGTGGGTGCTCTGGCTGAAGATATTGGCCTTGGCACAACTGATCACTCCTTTGGTAGTATTCCTCCCCGTTACGTATGGGTATTGGGTTTATGGCATCATGATGTTGCCCTACCTCAATGCAGTGCTCAATATAGTGGTGGGGGTCATAGCCCTGTTTAAGAAGCACCAATTGGCCTTAGTATTTCTGGCTAGCTGGCTCATCTTCTATTTCGGAGACGCAGCCTTTAACCTTCAAGCCTTCCAACTGATAGAGTACCGTCCCTGGCAGACGGTGCTGAATAACTTCACTACCCTCTTCCAAATTGTTCTCCTTTCCATGGCCTTAGCCCTACGGTATGCCCTGGTACAGAAGTCAGCCAAGGACGCCCAAGCCAAGGCCTTAGTACTGGCAAAGGAGAGCGAACGCTTATTGCAAGCGCAAAACGAGCGGCTGGACGTACTGGTGAAGGAACGCACGAAGGTATTACAGACCCAGAATACACAGTTGCGCCGACACAAAGAGCTGGTGCAGCATATCAACCAGAACTTGGAGCGTATGGTGCAGGAGCGCACCGAGAAAGCCAAGGAGGCTCAACAGCACCTCCTCCAGTTTGCCTTTCTGAGCGCCCATGAGTTAAGAGGGCCCTTGGCCCGCATTCTGGGCCTCAACTATCTACTGAAAATGAAGGCGGTGAAGCCTGAAGAAAATCACATGATTTTATTCCAGGTGGACAAGGCTGCCCAGGAAATGGACTACGTGGTAAAAGAGATCACCCGCACCCTGGAAGACAGCGGGTACTTAACCCCGGAAAGTGGCCTTACGGTACAGGAGATGCGCCAACGGTGGCGTATCCAGCTTCCCGACCCGGAATCCTCCATCCCGGCGGAAGATCAAAAATAGAGGAAGTGGAAAATCCAGCCTTGCTCGGCGTTGTATTCTATTGCAGGTGCGGGCACCTTAAACATATTCAACTGCTGCATTACCTGGCCTAACCAAGTGGGCTTGATCTTCATCTTGGTAAAATCAATATCCAAGGAAAGCAGGTACTGACGCGTACGAGGGATCTCACGCAGGTTCATTCCTTCATACAAATAGTTAGGATTGTCGAACTCCCGAAACATCCCATTGCCCGAATACCCAAAAGCCAGATTAACCCAATCTGGAATAGCATCTATGGGTACTATCCGGTTTAGGTTGGCCGATAGCCAGTAGGTGTGTGCATTGTAATCCCGGAACACGCTGTGCAGGCCACCATTACCCAAATAATAGGGATACATGGGTTGATAGGGGGAAGGGAAATAGCTCCACTTCATCTTTACGATTTGGTCTTGCCAAGCCCACTGCTGGGCAGAAAAAAGAGCCGCCCCGGCGGTATTGGCAATCATATCTCCCCAGCTAAAACCATAGCCAGCGTATAAGCCATCGAACACCTCAATGGGGGTCTGCAAAACCAACCCCAAGGGACCGCCATATAGCAAGGATTTCTCATGGGACACTCCTGCCCAGCGCAAGGCATAGTATCCTTTATTGCTGTAATAATAGGCCCCCAAAGCGTGCCCCAACTTATCTATTTGGAGCCAACCGGCATTATCATCATAATAATGAAAAGGTACCCGGGCCCGGTCACCATACCACACAAAGGCCAAATAGGAGTTGCCTGCGAGATAGAACCCACCTACTGTACTGGATACTATCGCCAGGCGTTTCTTATTAAGCGTGTCAGGATAGACCGTATTCACGTTGGTCGAAACCTGGGCCTGTGTACCAAGGACAAGACCAAGCATGAGACAAAAGGTGAGGAAAATGCGCATGGGAGAGTGGGCCTTTTTAATACAGACCCTAAAAGTAGCCAAACGGGTGAAACCTGAAGGGCAAGAATTTGGTTTATAAAATAAACCAGTTTAGTTTTGATGAGATATCACACCTATGGAAATGCAAGACGTTCCTCCCTCGCACGAAGATAGCCTTCGCCTCATCAGTAGTATGATAGAGACGGCCCGTAAGCAAATAGGCGACAACGGGTTTCACCTACTACTTTGGGGGTGGGTTACTATCATCCTTTCGTTGTTGCACTACGGCATCAATGTCTATACGGAGTACCCTCACCCCTACGTAGCCTGGTTTCTCACGTTACCTGCCGCGTTGGTCAGTTTCATATATGGCTACCGCCGCGGTAAACGGACCAAGGTGACCACCTACACGGATAGGCTGATGGTGTGGGTGTGGGTAACGGTAATAGTGAGTATTGTTATTTCCCTCTGCTTTCTCAGTTACCTCAATTTCCAGGCGGTACCCATCATCCTGTTGTTCGCTGGCAATGCGACCTTCATCACCGGTTGGATGCTCCGGTTCCGCCCAGTAATTCTTGGGGGGATAGCCCTTTGGTTGGGTGCAGTGATTGCCTTCCTGGTGCCTCCGGCCGAACAACTATTAGTGGAAGCCATCGCCATTGCTTTTGGCTACCTCATCCCTGGGTATTTTCTTCGCGCTCACTACAAAAAGCAATGAAGCAATTTAGTGATCTCGATCCCCTACTCCACTCCCAGCTAAGGCTGGCGGTCATGTCGCTCTTGATCAGCGTACAGCAAGCTAATTTTGTGTACATCAAGGAGAAGACCGGGGCAACTGCGGGCAACCTGAGTGTACAAATAGACAAGTTATCTGCTGCTGAATATATAGAGGTGAAAAAGCACTTTGAAGGGAAAAAGCCGGTCACCACCTGCAAGATCACCTCCAAGGGAATCAATGCTTTCGAAGCGTACGTAAAGGACCTTCAGCAATACTTGAATCCATAAAAATTTTAATCATTTAGTTTATAAAATAAACTAGTTTACCCATGGAGATATTTCACACCTTACTCGGCCCTATTGCCCTGATCAGTGGCTTCATCAGCATTTTATTGAAAAAGGGAACCCCATTGCATAAGCGGATCGGTTACAGCTATGCGGTGAGTATGCTGTTGCTCACAGGCTCTTCTCTT
>JBCBHI010000292.1:0-6059 GCA_038525885.1 Bacteroidota bacterium | reverse complement strand
TGTGCTTGGGATAGTTCCGCCGAGGAGCTGTCAAGCTCGCGGTTGGTCTCCTCCAGCTGTTGGTCTCGCTGCGAAAGGGCTTGTTGTGCCTGCTGTGCCTGGCGGGTTTGGTTGTCGATGGCTGCCCGGTCTAGCTGGTTTTTCCAGATGGAATATTGCTCAAAAGACGCGGCGGCCTCCTCGGTATTGCCCAGCTCCCGGTGGTTCTCTGACATGAGCAGGTAGAAGGTCTTCAGAAGGTTGGCATCCTGCAACTCCTTGGCGAGCTCCAAACCTATTTCGGCAGCGGAGTTGGACTCCGCATACTGGCCGCTGTAGCTCCGGGTATTGGCTAGGTTAATGTACTCCCCGGCTAGCTCGCGCTTTTTGCCCATCGATTGATAGGCTTGGATAGCCCGGTTGAAGTACTCTACCGAGGTGCTGAATTGGTTAAGGTCTTGATAGGCCTTACCTAATCCGCTGGAAATAATGGCGATGGCATTGTTGTTCCCCTTGGACTCGTTGATTTGTAAGGCCTCGTTGTAGGATTCAATGGCGAGGTTGGGCTGGCCATTTACCAGATAGGCATCTCCTAAGTTGAATTGGACGGAGGCGATTTGCACATCGTCGTCCGCATCGCGGGCAGCTTGCAAATCGGATTGAAGCTTTTCAATAGTGGATTGCCAGGCGAGGGCCGCAGGGGGGAAACTCATGGTTGCTACCCACACACAGAGGCTCACGACTACGTATAAAAATGGCCTTTTACTGTCTTGCGTTGCAGAAAACATATTGCCCTCACTAGTCCATTGCAATATAGCTCATTCACCCATATAGCCAAAAGGCTGTAGAGAGGTGTGGGTAACTATGTATATGGGAAAAGAATGTGGTCCTATTGAAAATGTAAAGCTTGTATAAAATAAGATGATTTACCGGTCCGGGAAGTTGAGGGTAAACTGGGCTCCGCCCTCTGGTAGATTCTGTGCGTTGAGTTGCCCTCCATGGTGAAAAACGATCTGACGACTGAGGCTAAGCCCGATGCCGGAGCCATTGGCTTTGGTGGTGAAAAAAGGAACAAAAATTTTATCCAGTTTGTCTTCTGGAATTCCCGGCCCAACATCCGAAATAGTGAAGATAGTTTGTCCTCCGCGAGAATACCCTTTGAGGGTCAATACAGGCTGGTCTGTCTGGTCCATGGCTTGTAGACCGTTGGTAATGAGGTTGATAAATACTTGTTGCACCAAAGATTCGTCAAAACGGGCAGTTAATCCGGCAGGTTCCAGGTCTACCACCCAACGGCAGTTGGCTGCTTGTAGCTGAGGCCCTAGCAGGCGTGTGAGGTTGTCTACAAAGGCTTGCACCTGTACCTCTTGCTTGATAGGGGAGGGCACCTTGTAGAGCCTCCGGTAGTCGTCCACAAACCGCATCAGGCCTGAGCTGCGGTCCCGAATGGTATCAATGGAGAACCGAATATCATCCAGATCCTCCTGCCGCAAATCGCCTAAGGTCTTGGGTTGCCCTTCCTGTGTATGAAGCATGAGTAGTAAGGTCTCGGTGAGGGAGGAGAGGGGCGTGATGGAGTTCATGATCTCGTGGGTGAGAATGCGAATGAGCTTTTGCCAGGCCTCTAGTTCCTGGCGCTCCATTTCCGGGCCAATATCCTGTAGGGTGATGAGTGTGTAGTTCACTTCTAGCATGCGCATGGTGTGGTGATTGACCACCAGAGCGTGCGATTGGGAGCCTACCTGAATATTGATGGTTTGCTGAGAAGGGACATTTTCCTGATCGAGCGGTTGGCAAAACTCGGGACGCACTCGCCGCAGGTAGGACCAGCGTTTGGAGTAAGTGGTGTGCAAAAGGTCTGCCGCCTGGCGGTTCATGAGTTCGATAGTTTCTCCCTCGCGGATAGCCAGTACCCCCACGGGTATTTGCTCTAATAGCACCTGCAGGAAGCCTAACTGGGCCTCTTTTTCAATCTTGGCTTGTTGAATAGCCTGCACGATTTGCTTGAAGCTTTTCTCTAGATCTTTGAAGCTGCCGCCCAGCTTTGCCAAGGAGAAGTGCACATTGCCGTCTTCATATTCTATGGCATTGAGAAATTTGCTCAGTTCCTGATTGGTACGATTGAGAAACCGGATAAGCTCCCATACCATAGCCAATAGGATGAGGAAGAGCAGCATGCGGGTAAAAATGAGGTCAATGTTTCCCCACAGTTCTACAAACAGCAGGCTGCCACCTATGATACCGAGCAGACGCAGGACTATAAAGAGGGTAAAGCGGTTTCTCATTCGTCTTCGGAAATGATGCCGTGTTTGTGTAGCCGCCGGTACATGGCGGTGCGGGTAAGCCCTAGGTTTTTCGCGGTTTGGCTCACGTTGCCGTGGTTGCGGTCTAGCATATGCCGGATATAGACACCTTCCATTTCCTCCAAGGTAAGTTCTACATCAAAAGACTGTTGAGGCTCATTTTCGGTGGCGCGCAGCCCAAAATCCTGCTGGGTCAATATCTCCCCTTCGGCCAGGATGACGGCCCGTTCCACGGCATGTTGTAGCTCCCTTACGTTGCCTGGCCAGGGGTAGTCTACCAGCATCTTTTCTGCGTCAGAGGACAGCACCATTTTCCCCTTCTTGTATTTTTTGGCGTAGCTGCGCATGAAATGCTTAAGCAGGAGAGGGATATCCTCACGGCGTTCGCGAAGGGGAGGCAAAACAATCTCCACGGTGTTGATGCGGTACATTAAGTCTTGCCGAAAGGTTTGCTCTTCTACCATCTCATAGAGGGGCATATTGGTGGCACAGACCAACCGCACATCGATCTCCTTGGGCTTATTGGCACCCACGCGGGTTACCTGGCGGTTTTGCAAAACGGATAGCAGCTTGCTTTGGAGGGCAGGAGTGAGGTTGCCAATCTCGTCTAAGAAAAGGGTGCCGCCAGAAGCGGTTTCGAAACGGCCCGGGCGGTCCTGTCGGGCATCCGTAAAGGCGCCTTTTACGTGGCCGAATAATTCACTTTCGAAAAGGGAATCCTGGATGGCTCCCAGGTCCACCCCCATCAAGATCTCTTTGGCCCGCAGGCTGTGCTGGTGCAAGGCATGGGCTACTACCTCCTTCCCAGTGCCGTTTTCCCCCAAGATCAACACATTGGCATCCGTAGGGGCTACTTTTTCAATCAAGGCCTTGACCCGTTGCATGGCAGGGCTTTCGCCGATGAAGTCTTGGAAAGCTCCATGGTTGTCTGCCTGAACCTGCTCTTGCCGGTCCCGAAGGCGGTCTACTTCCTGGCGGTTGCGGTGCAAGTCTAGCGCAGCCCGCACAGTGGCCAGCAGCTTTTCATTCTTCCAGGGTTTCTCCACAAAGTCGGAAGCGCCCTCTTTCAGCCCTTCTACGGCTAGACCCACATCCCCGTAGGCGGTGGTGAGCACTACCGAGGTATTGGACGAACGTTTCTTAAGCTCGCGCAGCCAGCGCAGCCCCTCCTTGCCATCGGTATCCCCAGGCCGGAAATTCATATCCAATAGCACAACCTCGGGGGTAGTCTCCTCTAGCAAAGCAGGTATTCCGTCTGGGTGCGTAAGCCCCCTCACCTCGGTGAAGAACTGCCGCAAAAACAACCGTGCCGTATGCAGTACGGCATCGTCGTCATCTACTACCCACAGTCTTGCTTCTTCTAATGCCATGTGTTGGTTGGTTTTGATGCCGGAAAGGTAGCAAAGTAGTATGGTATGAAGGGCCCTGTTCTGTTTTCAGGATACCTGCTGTATCGATTGTGTTACACACCTTGCAAAAGATTATTTGGTGTCTCCAAATTCGACTTCCATCTTTTCGTACAGAGATAGGAGGGACTGTTCCTGATAAACTATGTCGGTCATGGTAACCGACAAATACCGGGCGATGCTCCTGATAGCCTCGGGTTCTTTGGAAAAATCACGTTCCAGAAACCCCTGCATGATAATGAGGATATAGTCATCGTAGGCGTTTTGTACGGTATAGATTTGATTGAGAAGTTGAATTTGCTGGATAGGTAATTCGTTGATGATGCCCGTCTGAATACCCGTGTCGAAGGCACTATGAGTGAGGTTAGCTAATTTGGTGCCTTTGAAGAAATCATTGTTTACGTTCTCCGTATTAGGATCTGCCATCACCCGACTGCTATCCCTGATCATTTCATGATAGGCTATCGAGTTCTCGATTTTTGTACGGTTAGCGGCTACTTCTCCCAGAATGTTTTCTATGAGCTGGTCTGCCTGCATTTTCCTTTTGGAGGAGTCGGACCAATTGGTAATGATAAACCCCAGGTAGACCCCTATCATGACGGGTACTATTTGGACCAATATGTCTACGAGCTTCTTCTTCATGTGGGTGCCTTATGTTACGGGTGCTATTTAAGCCTTAAGAAAATGATCTTTGGTGCGGAGAACAAGGGGGTAGGAGGGTTGAAATGGTCCAGCTAGGGCCCGGTTGGGTGTTCTCATGAGTGCACGGGGTGTATCGGTTACGTAACAGGTTCTTATTTAGTGTAATTTGTAAATATCTGAAAATCAAATAGTTGCTATTTTGGCATACCCATTGGAAATAGTGAATCGGTCAAAAACCAAATTCAACAACATCCATGTGGAGAAATTATCTAAAAACCGCCGTTCGAAATCTTTGGAAAAACCGGATACACGGACTCATCAACTTACTGGGCTTGTCGCTAGGTGTGGCCGGTAGCCTCATCCTGTTCCTTTATGTTCGGTACCATTCTTCCTTCGAGTCACACATCCCCGATGCGGACCGTATTCACCGGTTGGCAATAGAGTTTGAGCTCCAAGGCGAAATGGTGAAGGGCCCCATCGCCATGATCCCGGCTATTGACATTATCCGAAATGAGATGCCACAAGTGGAAGTATCTACCTTTTTGGATATGAAGGGGGGCGGGCAATTGTCCATACTTGAGGGCGACCGACTCAACCAGTTCTCGATTGATGATGGTATCTTCCGGGCCGACTCCCTGATCTTTGAGGTATTTCCCCAAACCTTTGTGTCCGGTACGGCAAAGGGCTTTGCCGAGAATCCGCTGGGCGCAGTGATTTCGGAAGAAATGGCTATGCGTTTTTTCGAGACTACGGATGTGGTGGGACGTTCGGTGATTTACAACGAAGACGAAGAGTACATCATTGAAGGGGTGATTGCGAATCCACCCAGGCAAACAGACCTGAACTTTCACGTGTTGCTGGCTACTTCGCCCGAGCAAGCTCGGTACGATGCCATGGGATGGGGGAGTCTTTCGTCAAGTTACCAGTGTTTTTTCCGAATGCGCCCCGGCCAAGAGAGCGTATTGGTGGCCGACCGCATTACAGAGGAGATTATAGAAGGATCTGACGACTGGGACAACGACTTCTTTTGCCGTACTCAGCCTCTGCTGGATATTCATAATAACGATGAATTGGATAGTATTTCGGTGCCGATTGTGGCCTACTCTCGGCTTACCGAGCTTTCTATTCTCTCACTTATTTTGGTACTGCTGGCCTGTGTCAATTTTGTGAACCTGGCAACGGCTTTAGCTTCGCACCGGGCCAAAGAGGTGGGCATTCGCAAATCCTTGGGCAGCGTACGCAAGCAGCTGATGGCCCAGTTTCTGGGAGAAACCGCCTTGGTAGTGCTATTGGCCTTGATATTTGGGATGGTGCTGGCCGAATTGGCTTTGATTCAATTGGATAAGGTACTCAGTATCGAGCTCCGGCTTTTTGACTCCAATCCTCTGGAAATGGCCGTTTATCTGGTGGTTACCTTGGTTTTTGTGGTCATAGTTTCCGGTCTGTACCCATCGGTAGTCATGTCTAGCTTTCAGCCCATAAAGGCCCTAAAGGAGGCACCTACCCGGATGGCCACTGGCAAGTTTAACTTGCGCAAAGCCTTGGTAGTGTTCCAATTCAGCGTTTCACAATTCATGATCATATATACCGTGGTGGTCATTATGCAGAATGAATTCATGGCCGATCGGGATTTGGGTTTGGAGGTGAATGCCAAGATGGTAGTGCCCATCGGGAGAAACCTGGCGGACCGGGCTGAAGCCTTCCAGGATGCCTTGGAGGGTGTCCCTGG
>JBCBHI010000291.1:0-6068 GCA_038525885.1 Bacteroidota bacterium | reverse complement strand
CTCCCTTACGGCTACGGACCAGCACTTTCCCGCGAGGCCGTAGCCACTACTGTGAGCTGAGTCAGTTGTTTGGCTAGCTGAATCAGAATAGAACCCACACCGCCAGCTCCGCCAATGACCAACAAGGTGTCACCCTCGCCACCACCTTCTGCAATGGCCAAAGCATCAAACAACAATTCCCAGGCCGTGATGCTAGTCAGGGGCATGCCCGCTGCCTCCGCAAAACCCAGAGTTGCAGGTTTTCTGCCCACTATGCGCTCATCCACCGCATGTAGTTGGGCATTGGTGCCGGGCCGGGATATGTCTCCCGCATAGTACACTTCGTCACCCACCCGAAAGCGCGATACCGCTTCCCCAACTTCCTTTACAACGCCCGCGGCGTCATAGCCGAGTACCGTGGCATCCTGCTCTACGGGCCGGGCCGCACGTAGCTTTACATCCACAGGATTTACCGATACTCCTTTTACTTCCACTAGCAGGTCGTGCGGTCCTATTGGGGGAGTGGGGAGTTCCAGCGTTAGCAGAGCATCCGGTGCGGTGATGGGGCCCGGCTTTTGATATCCTATGGCTTTCATGCAGTCCTTTGTTTATGTGAGGATACAAAGGTGGAGCTTCGCCGTATACTTCTTATTGTATAGAAATGGGGTAGTGTTGTACGGATATAGGTTTTGAAGAGGTAAATGGGCAGGATGCGATGGTTTCGGTGGCATTTTTGGCCTAAAGGGCCCATTTTTGCACCATGATACCCTCGATAGATACCATTCCCTTACAGGAAACCCAGAAGATCTTTGAAATTCACGTGGAGGAATTCTCTGCCTGGAAAAGCCGACCGCATCGGCACAACTTCTTCGAGATTGTGTACGTGGAGCAGGGGAGTGGGTACCAGTGTATCAACTACCATGAGTTTCCGTTTAGTCCCGGCAACGTCTTTCTGCTGCCCCCATTGGATTGCCACTCCTTCCGGATTCAGGACCGGGCCCGCTTCTATTTTATCCGCTTCACGGATCACTATTTTCTGGGCGATCATCATGCAGCAGATTACCAGTCCTGGTTTGACCGCATGGCCTATATCCTGGCCAACTACAACAAGGTACCGGGTGACATCATTGGCAGTGAGCGGGAGCGTGACTTTATTATCCAAACCATTAAGTCCATCCACCAGGAATACCTGGTTTCCGACAACTATTCTGATGCCATCATTACCGGAGCCATGGCCTCCATCCTGAACATACTGGCCCGTAGCATAGAGCAGCAGTACGTGGAGCAAGCCAATACCATTGACGGTAGATATGGCGAGGTGCTGCGGTACCTGAACCGCTACCTGGCCGAGCCAGAAAAACTAAGGATCCCCGTACTGGCCGAGCAGTTTGGCATTTCGCCCACCTATTTCTCCGAATACTTTAAGAAACACGCGGGCATGAGCTTGGCCGAGTACATCATGAAATCGAAACTAAAGCTGGTGGAAACCAAGATTATCCACACGGACCTAAGTGTGAAGGAGATCGCCTTCCAGCTCAATTTTACAGACAGCAGCCACCTAGCCCGTAGTTTCAAGAATGCCTACGGCATGACCATCGGTGAGTTCAAGAAGACCGGGCAGCCCTGCTGTGCTCTCTGATTCGCTTATTTCCACTTGATGCTGCAGCCCATGCTGGGAGCCTGCTCCACAGAGACAGCGTTGCCAGCCAGGAGGGCGTCCAATGCCCCGCTTAGGTCTGCTCCCGTGGCTGTACCGCTTCCGGGGCGGGTTTCGTCAAAGCGCCCGCGGTAAACGCAGGCCAGCGAACTATCAAACACAAAGAAGTCCGGGGTACACTCGGCCCCGTAGGCTTTGGCCACTTCCTGCGTTTCGTCATACAAGTAGGGGAAATTATAGCCTTCGCGGGCCGCTACTTGCGTCATGAGCTCTGGGGCATCCTGCGGATAGCTGGCTACATCGTTGCTACTGATGCCCACAAACTGCACCCCCTGGGCTTGGTAGATACCGGCTACCTCGGCCAGTTTACGGTTGAGGTGGTGTACGTAAGGGCAGTGATTGCAGATAAAGGCTACCACGGTGGCCACCTCCGATTTCAAATCAGCCAGTGCCAGAGTCTTACCAGATACCGTATCTGGCAGAGAGAAATCCGGGGCAGGAGTGCCCAAGTCCATCATGGTAGAGTAGGTGAGTGCCATGCCGTTGTTTTTGATCCAAAACTAGCGGTTTCGCTTAAAACTTAGGTCAACGAATCTGGACTGAAGGGCAAATTTTTTAGCCTCAAGTAACCCGGTGGACAATCAACATAGTTTGGAGAAGGTTACTCTTTCCTGGCGTGGGTTGTCGGTGTCGGTGCATGGTAACACCGACAACGGCCAGATCCTCTGCGAGCTATTGGCCAAGCATTCTAAACTTCTCGCTTCTCGCTTCTCAATTCTCATTTCTCCCCTTAATCTACCCTTTGCAGTCGGTACCGGTACAAGCCCAAATCGCGGTCGTCGGTAGCCCACATGCGGTTGCGGGTAGTGCTGAGGTCATTCAGGACCACGCTGGAGATTTCGCTGGTAACCGGATCTACCCAGGCCAGATAGAGCGCATTCACGGAGGCTGATCCGTCTCCGGTGGATACCGTAGTGGTGCTTAGCTCCCAGGTACCAATGGACTCGGTACCTTGATCTTGGTCAGTAACTACCAGAGTAAGGTCGGGCTCCAGATTCAGGACCAGGTTTTCGAATTCTTCCAATCGGTCTTCTCTTACGATAGACCAGCGTTCATTGAATTTGACACGGGTAAATTCCCACTGGCCCAGCACACGCTGTTCTTGCCAGCGTAGGCCATTCTCGTCGATACAACTGGTAAATACAAGGGTACTGAGGCTTGCAAGGAGTATTAGCTTTTTCATAGGCAGTATATGTGGTGGTTATGGTTAGTATAGAAGCAAGAATAATTCCAAACTGTTAGCAGGAGGCTTTCTACCCCAAAAATCCGCTCTGGATTGAGGCGATCACAAGAAAGAGAATTCCGTCTCCTGAGTATTCAATTCAAACTTCCTAATAGGAAAACGACCTCCACTAAAGTCCCTGGAAGGGCGAAATGCATAATTGGTTGATGGTTTGACTATTGCGGTGCCAGCGGTCTGACGACTTCGAGTCGTCTGACCACTAAGAACTCGCAGATGCTTATCTTTAGTCCCCTCCAGGAACTCAGTTTTCTAGCCCTGGAATCACTCTTCATTCACCTTCGGGGATAATATTTTCTACCCCTTCAGGAGTTCAGAGTAAAAAATTTACACGGAATCGCCTTAGGGTAGCTTTGTCCAGATAAGAATGCTTGCCGTATACTTGCGGAATAAAACCATAAATGGCCCACAAGGCTCTGCTTATGAAAGTTCCTGATATGCATGACCCAAGCGAGGAGCCTCTCACCGCCAACCGGGGTATGATTACCATCATTCCCAAGCAGCCATTCTTCGATTGGTTCAATAAGCTGGCACCGGACATGCCCGTTCAGCTAGAGGAGTTCAAGGAAAACAACGGGTACTTAGTATCCGGCGACTTTTCTAACTGGGAAAAGGTATTAAAGGACAACCACCGCGCTATTTTCGATAATGAACTGTGGGGTATGTGGACCGAGCCCGCTGACTGGCCTGTGCCCCGTACCTTTCCTTTGTTCAAAGAATGGTTTGACTGGAAGGTGAGCGCCCTCGTTTACGATTTGGGTACCGGTCCCCTTCGTCAGCAGAAATACTAATCCATCCTGCGTATGACCTCCCCATCCAAGTTTGAAGCCTTTGCTCAACTGCACCAGCCAGGTGCACCCCTGCTGCTGCACAATATTTGGGATGCAGGCAGTGCCCAAGCCGTAGCCACTGCGGGTGCCCCCGCCATTGCCACGGGTAGTAGCCCCTTGGCGGCCGCCCAAGGCTACCCAGACGGAGAAGTGATTCCCCTAAGGCGGCTGTTGGAAACCGTGCGCCAGATAGTGGAAGCTGTGCAGGTACCCGTGAGTGTAGACTTTGAGAGTGGCTATGCAGGCAACGACCTTCCCTTGCTCAAGGAGAACATTGATCGCCTGCTGGATACCGGGGCAGTAGGAATTAACTTCGAGGACCAGCAGATAGGAGAGGGAGGCGTGTATAGCCTGGAAGTACAGGCCGAGCGGATTGCTGCCGTGCGCCAGGTGGCCGATAGCCGCCAGTTGCCCCTGTTTATCAATGCCCGGACGGATCTATTTTTGCAAACTCAGGCCGACCAGCATGCAGACGTACTGCCCGAGGCCATCCGCAGGGCCCAGGCCTATAAGGAAGCCGGAGCCAGCGGCTTTTTTGCCGTAGGCCTTAGTGAACTCACGCTGATCAAGACCGTGTGCGAAGCCGTGGCCTTGCCCGTGAATGTACTCCTGAGACCCGGTTCGGTTACTTACCAAGATCTGGCAGCCTGCGGGGCCGCCCGCATTAGCCAAGGACCCTACGTATACCGGGCACTCATGGAGCAACTACGAGATCAAATAAGTCTTTTTTATGATGCTTGAGTAACCATTTTTGGGCCCTCAAAAAAGTTGAACACTGCCCCCTATTTTCAATAGCGGATTCGAAGGAAAATGGGTAGCTTAAGTGGGCAACTCTCCCACATATGAAGCAGGCCATAGACAATTTTTCTAAGCAGGCGACTAGCTACCGGCAAAGCCGCCCCACATATCCTCCAGGACTGTATGATTTTCTACTGGCCGAGTGCCCAAACCGGGCTTCGGCCTGGGACTGTGGTACGGGCAATGGGCAAGTGGCGGTGGCCCTTGCCGAGCATTTTGAGTTGGTAACGGCTTCCGACCTCAGTGGGGCTCAGCTGGCTGCGGCCGAACATCGACCGAATATCCGGTACATAGAATCCAGGGCTGAGCATACCCCTTTCCCAGATGACACCTTCGACCTCATTACCGTGGGACAGGCCGCCCATTGGTTCGACATGCCTGCCTTTGCTCGCGAAGCGAAACGGGTAGGCAAGCTCGGAGCCAAAGTGTGTATTTTTGGCTATGGCCTTATGCTCATCGACGAGGCTACAGATGTCTTGGTGCATGAGTTGTATGAGGACGTGTTGGGCAAGTACTGGGACCCTGAAAGGAGAATTGTAGAACGAGCCTACCAAGACTTGCCCTTCGATTTTCCAGAGCAAGCAACGCCTACCGATCTGGCCATTACCGATACCTGGAATGTAGACCGACTCTTAGGCTTTCTCCATTCTTGGTCTGCCACCCAAAAATACAAAGATGCCCACGGAGGTGTAGACCCTGTGGCCATAGTGGAGAATCGCATTCGCCAGCATTGGCAAGCTGAGGAGAAGCCAGTTCGTTTCCCGGTATTCCTTCGTATGGGAGTAATCTAATTATTCAGAATACTTAACCCCACCATTTTAGGTCTGGTGGCAGGCTGGTAAGCTTGGGTCGTGTAAGGGGGCGTTTCATGAAACGCCCCCCTACACGACCTCTAGCAGTGTGTTTCCGTCCATAAAAACGGTATTTTAAGATCACTAACCCAAATCTTACAACCTCCTAATTGCCCATCCGCACGATTGATTGAATTAACAAAATAGGGTTAAGGTTTGGATGAAATGAATGGCTGCGTGAAGAGCCGCTTCCTAGGCTAGCTATTTGCAGTTCGGCACCAGGTCAAAATTTCATTAAAAGCGCCGCTGCGCGAGGCGCTCATAAGGGAAAAGAACAGGGCAGCACAGGTCCGATCGGTCTTTCACAATGCAGATACCGATCGGACCCGTTTTCTCCGTGCAATTGAATTTCAGAAAGTTACCAAAAGACGTCACCCTGACGATAGGCCTGCGCGGCGCGGAAGGGCCTCGGTAGTTAGAGTTAAGCACCACAATGGGAGCACTCAACCTTCCGCGATTCAAACCTAGATCATTGCGGAAAACGAGAAAGTACAGCCGTTTCTCGGCGGGTTCTACTTCAACCACTACCTAGGTCTTTCGCTACCGCTCAAGATGACCAAGGGGGCAATCGTTTCCCATTCAGTCACCCTGATGATAGGCCTGCGCGGCGCGGAAGGGCCTCTGTGGATTGGGCTGAGGGGCACCCGTGAAAG
>JBCBHI010000290.1:0-6103 GCA_038525885.1 Bacteroidota bacterium | reverse complement strand
GCGAATACCCATCCTCCGTTAAGCCCAACTTGACCAACAAGTGCCAGGCACCAGAAAAGCCAGGGCGCCGCATAGTACCGCGTAGCATCGTAGGGATTTCCGCCAGGTTGTAAACCTTTCGGTACCTCAGCGAATCTCGGTTGGGATACGCTTCAAAGTCACCATAACCAGGAAT
This sequence comes from Bacteroidota bacterium, assembly GCA_038525885.1. Classification (GTDB taxonomy): domain Bacteria; phylum Bacteroidota; class Bacteroidia; order Cytophagales; family Cyclobacteriaceae; genus DMST01. The sequence goes on along the minus strand of JBCBHI010000290.1, from coordinate 5,928 downwards.
CTGAATCGTTTCCAGTCGGGTAAACAAGTCATGGTACGGAATGTACTTGTACTTTCCATTCCGGATAAACTGTGCCGTACCTTGTCCAGCCAGTACCACATTTCGTGGGTTCCAGGTAAACTTATACCGCCAAGGATTATCTTCTGACTGAGGAGCTAATAGGCCTCCGGCGTATGACTTAAAAGAGAAAAGCTTTCCTCCCCGGTCCTTGATTGCATGGATGGACTGCATTGCCGTCATGTGGTCAATTCCTGGGTCCAGGCCGCACTCCATAAGAAAAAACAAACCAGCCTCTTGGATTTCATTTTCCAGAGCCTGCAAGTCTTCAGCAATATAAGACGCCGTAAACATCGGTTTCTTTGAGACCAAGCACGCCTTTGCCACATATATATGGAAGCGTGCCGGCAACAAAGAGATAACTAAGTCAGCCTGATTGACTTCCTCAGCTCGCTGTTGCTCATTGTTTACATCAAACTTAAAGATCCTTACCTGAGCCGATTCCTCTACCAATTCTCTTGCTACCTCAGGCGTATAGTCCCCTATGGAGATGTGCCAATTGTGTTCAAAAGCATTCTTTACCAAGTAGTGAATTATGGAAGCAGCCGAACGGCCTGCCCCTAGCAGTAGTACACGTTGCATTTAGTGAAGTGGGTATGCTAAAAATTGGCGGCCAAGTTAACTGTTAACATGCCTCATGCAAAAGGATGTGCGACATTTAGAATCCAACAGGATTTATGCCTTATGCCTGAAATAGTTCTCTCCTTCCAAGAGTATCCTGACTACCAAAGCCTGCCTACCCATCTTCAGGTCCTTTTCCAGCAAGCCCAGGAAGCATGCACCAAAGCATACGCCCCTTATTCAAAGTTCTATGTAGGAGCTGCAGTGGCACTTGCTACCGGAGAGATCATACAAGGGTGTAATCAAGAAAACTCCGCCTTACCCTCAGGGTTATGTGCAGAACGTACGGCGCTGTATGCTACCGGAGTACAATTTCCCGGTGCACGCATTGAGACCATCGCCATCACAGCCTGCCGCGACAAAACAGACTGTAAGCCTATATCTATTACCCCCTGTGGAGGCTGCAGACAAGTCATGATGGAATTTGAGGAGCGACAAAACTCCCCCATGCAAATACTAATCACTTCTCAATCAGGTGGTTACAAACTAATCCCTTCTGCTTCCAGCCTACTCCCTTTTAATTTCGGAAAAGAATACCTCACGCAATAAATCCAGTACTCTTTTTCCAGGCCAGATAAATTACCGTTATTTCATTTTGATCACTGCACTTAAGCAGAGGAGGCATGCTTTTCACTAAATTTTATTTGCATGCATCTTTTAAAAAGTGGAGTTTTCGGTAGTATTTTTATTTTGCCAGGGTTAAAGGATTGATCCCTTTTGGTCGTCCCCCATAAATAGATTTTATAAGGACTCGCAACTCATGCATATGCAGGATGTCGAAATATCCGACTTGAGGAGGCTTACCAAAGTGATACTCGATGAGTATGACTATGATTTCACCAACTACGCCATGTCCTCCTTTCGTCGAAGAATTCAACGAATACTTGAACTCTACAAGTTTGGCAACGTCAACATGTTGATCAAACGCCTCAAGGAGGATCGGGAATTCTTTGATGAATTCATTTCTGAGGTGACCGTCAATGTCACGGAAATGTTTCGAGACCCATCCTTTTGGCGCGAATTACGTGACCATATTATTCCCAACATTTTACTGAATCACAATACGATCAGCATCTGGCATGCAGGCTGCTCTTCGGGGGAAGAGGTATTCTCAATGGCTATCCTCCTTCGGGAGATGAAAATGCTTGACAAGGCCAAAATCATTGCTACCGATATCGACACCTCCATTTTGGATCGGGCACGCAGAGGAGCTTATCCTATCAAAAACATGGACCTTAATGAAAAGAACTACATTCGTTTTCAGGGGTCCGGCAAATTATCCGACTACTACAAAGAGGAGAACGGGAAAGCAATGCTTGATCCCTCACTTGTTGAGAATGTATCCTGGAGGCAACATGACTTGGTGAAAGGCATTGTATTCAACAAGTTCGACCTCATCCTCTGTCGGAATGTCATGATTTATTTCAATCAAAACCTTCAAAATGAGGTACTCAAGAAACTACACGAAAGCCTGTTTAAATACGGTTACTTGGTGATAGGCTCCAAAGAATCCCTCATATGGTGCGAAATCGCGAATAAATTCATCGTAGTCAACAACGAGGAAAAAATCTATAAGAAGATCAAGGACTAGAAAGAAGGAGACTTCATAGACCTCACTATTTGAATGGGCCGATTCAATGTAAATAATCAGTATAAGGCGATTGTCATCGGTGGTTCGGCGGGGAGTTTCCAAGGTATAACCAAGATTCTTTCCAACCTCCCAGACAATTTTCAGTTGCCAATTATCATGTGCTTACATCGCTTAAAGCACGTGAGGAATGGCTTTGTGGAAGCACTTTCCATCAAATCCATCATGGAAGTCACTGAACCCTATGACAAACAGTCTGTAAAAAGAGGAAAAGTATACCTTGCTCCAGCTAACTATCACATGAGTGTAGAGCTAGGGCAATACTTCTCTTTGTCTACTGAAGAAATGGTGAACAATTCCCGGCCTTCCATTGACATTACTCTAGAGACTTGTGCCTATGCCTACCGCCAAAGGCTTATTGGAATTATCCTAAGTGGGGCCAACAAAGACGGTGCCCTGGGTATGAAGCGCATCAAAGACCGAGGTGGCCTCACCATAGCCCAAGACCCAGCGGAATGCATGATTGATACCATGCCCAAGGCTGCTATGGCTCTGACTGAGATAGACTATACTTTGAAAATCGAGGAAATTATTCAATTTTTGATCGAACTGCACAAACAATACAAATAGCCACAACCTATGAATAACAGACTATTCAAACGGCTGAGTACCATCACAATATTTCTGTTCATCATCCTCGTAGGTGTAGTTCTATTCTTACTCATCAATTTTGAGAATGATGTCATAGATACCGGTGCAGTAGATAAGATCGGGGTCTCTAAACTCACCCCAATTATTGAGTTGTTATTCATTGCTACGGGTGTTCTCATTGCCGCAGGTTTACTCTCCATTATTTTCTTATTAGCTGCCGAACGGTACAAGACCTCTGGAGAGGAGATTGTCATTGAGCAATTCAATGATGGGGCTTTGAAAAACTCTGCGGATGCCGACGAGTCGCAGGAAAACCTGACCACTTCCGAAGGCACCGCTTTCAAGGAAGTAATGGGTTTCATTGACAAAAACTTAAACTCCTGGGATCAGCAGAAAGTCCAAAGACTACTTACTGACATATGCAATGAGGTAGATGCCGTTCAAGGAGCTGTATATAAAACCAAAATAGAAGGAGCCAAACGGCATATAGAACTATACTCTACGTATGCTTTTTCTATTCCTGACAGCCGCACGATTTCTTTTGAATTTGGGGAAGGTATAGCCGGGCAAGTGGCCAAAGAGGGGAAAGTGGTTAAAATAGACCAAGTGCCAGATGGTTATTTGATGGTTCGTTCCGGGCTAGGAGAAGTTTCACCTACCTCACTCGCTATCTTCCCTGTGCTGGATGGTGAGGATCAAACAATCGGAGTGGTGGAGATAGCTTCCTTCCATTCCTTACAAGGTGCTCAAGTGCAAACCATCGAAGAAATTTTCAATAAAGTAGGAGAAGGACTATTTTCCATCCCCGAATAATCATGTAGTAGCATCAGACTAATTAGGCCTGGTTTCCTATGTTCAAAAACATAAACATAAGCATAAAGATTACTAGCGTGGTGATATTGGTGGTACTCATCACCATCGCCGCCATTAGTTATATAGCCTACACCTTTAGTCGGGATGCAATAGAAGAAAGATACATTGATAACCTCAATGTAATTGCAGGTTTGAAATCAGATGAAGTAAGTAGTTACTTCAAAGGCATAGGAGATGCTGCACGGTTAATTTCCGAGCTTTCTACCATCCAGGAAAAAACCACTGAGATTAAACAAAACCCTACCCTTTTAGACAGCCTCTCAATGGCTTATGAAGGGAGAATACCTGAACTCAACAATTTAAAAGATCAATTCAACCTCAACGAGATCTATCTCCTTGACAATTTTGGGAACGTATTCTACCAAACCGAATCGAGTTCTACTTTCCAAAAACTAGATGGAGATTTACTGCTAGACAGCCCTGAGGGTTCCAAGTTATATTTTGGCCAGATCCATGATGACATCATGCTCATCAGTGGGATACTGAAAGATAACACCCTCAACAAAGCGGGTATCGTAGTATTAGAGGTGAACCTGAATCCGCTGTTCAACAGCATTCGTGACACCACTGGCCTAGGCAAAAGCGGAGAGTCATTATTAGGAGTGTTGTTCAATCAGCAGGTGTCCCTCATTCATGGCCTCCGTCATGAGTCCGACGGGACTATCCTGAAAAAAGTATTCCAAATGGGCGAGCCTATGGGCGAACCTATGCAAAATGCCGTGGACGACAGCAGACCTGACGGTACGGGTATTTACGCCGATTACCGAGGAAAAGAGACCTTGGCCACCTGGCGCAAAATAGAGTTTGTGGATTGGGGTTTGGTTACCAAAATCGACATTGAGGAGATCGACGAAAACGCCGGTGATTTGATAGGCAGGTTCCTCCTAGGAGGCGTCATCATATTACTCTTGGCCCTTATGATTGCCATTATCTTCTCTAGGTTCTTGGTCAATCCTATCCTTTCCCTCAAATCCACCCTACAGCTTCTTGGCAAGGGAATCCTGCCTAACCGGCTTACCAGAAAGAGTAACGATGAAATCGGTCAGATGGCCGTTACCGTAGACAATCTGGTAGATGCCCTAAAACGCACCGCAGGATTTGCCCACAAAATTGGAGAAGGGGATTTAGACGCTGAATTTCAGCCTCTATCTGAAAATGACACCCTGGGTAACGCGCTCCTTACCATGCGCGATAGCATCCAGGAAGCAGAGAAAAGAGACAAGGAACGCAACTGGATTGTAACCGGCGTAGCAGAGATTGGCGAGATCCTGAGAGCCCACAACGAACTTGAGCCCTTAGGGGATGATATTCTTGCCTTCATCACCAAGAAGGTTGATGCTATTCAAGGGGCATTTTATGTTGTGAACGAGGACGTAGAAGATGACCCTACTATCGAAATGCTGGCGTCCTATGCTTACAACAAAAAGAAATACCTGAAGGCCTCCTTCAAATTTGCTGAGGGATTGATTGGTCAGTCGGCCATCGAGCAAGACACCTTGCTAAGGACCGAGATACCAAAGGACTATGTGACCGTTACCTCTGGTCTATTAGGAGACAAAAAGCCTTCAACTATCCTCATTGTTCCGTTAATCACGGATGAAAAAGTATTTGGAGTACTAGAATTTGCTGGCTTCGAGAAATTCACCCCCACGCAAGTGAAATTCGTGGAGGAGATATCACTCATCATCGCTCGTACCATCTTCAACATCAAGGTTAACGACCGTACGCGTAGGCTGCTGACTGAGTCTCAGAAAATGTCTACTGAGCTCAAAGAGCAACAGGAGGTACTGCGTCAGAACGCTGAGGAGATGGAAGCTACTCAGGAGGAATTACGCAGAACGAACCAGCGACTCGAAGATCAAATTGAGGAAGTAAACAGGACTCAGAAGCGGATGCAGCTTCTGCTAGAGAACGCATCCGAGGTTATTACGATCTACGAAGAAGACGGAACCGTCAGGTACATTAGTCCTTCTGTAGAGCGTATTTTGGGTTATTCTGCCCAGGATATGATTGGGCATAAAGATGCCGAATATGTAATTGAGGGATACAGTGATGTAGTAGACTCAATGTTCCGCCAACTACTGGATAACCCCTTCGAATCTATAAGGATCCAATACGAGATTCGTAAAAAGGATGGC
>JBCBHI010000289.1:0-6125 GCA_038525885.1 Bacteroidota bacterium | reverse complement strand
ATCTTCAGGTACAACTCCTTTTCAGAAGTCTCCAACAAAGGAGTTGTACCTGAAGATGAATGCGGACTTTGATGCAGAGCAAGAGCACTGCTTGGTATATGACCACCAAAAAGGTAACGTCTCCACCGTATTTGCTGCTCCCAACTACCTGATGGATTTCTTGCAGGCCAAATACCCCAACGGGAACCTGCGCATGTACCATCACAGCAATAGCATTCTGGAAGGGCTCCTGAAGTATCAGGCTCCCCCACGGGAAAAGATCACCTACTTGTTCATTGACCGTTTCTTCCTGCACTTGGCCGTAGCCAAAGAAGGTGCGCTTTTGTACTTCAACACCTTTCCTATTCGCAAGTCCGATGACTATGTGAACAACCTGGTGCGGGTGATGCAAGCGCAGGATATGAACATCAAAACGGGTAAAGTTTCCCTCCTGGGCTTCATACGCCCACAGTCCAAGCATTACGAGTTCTTACACAAATACATCCCCAACCTAGGCTTTGGTCACCGCAACAAGGGGCTGAAACTTAGCTATGAGTTCGATGAGCTAGGTGATCATCAATACTTTGATCTCCTCAACTTGTACTTGTGCGCCTAGTCATGGAAAAAAGGATCGCCATTTTCCCCGGATCATTCGACCCCTTCACCAAGGGGCACGAAGACATTGTGATCCGGTCACTGAGCCTGTTCGATGAGGTGCATATTGCTATTGGGCACAACAGCAAAAAGAATAAGCGCTACTTCCCGGTAGACTGGATGATCCAAAAGATTGAGGAAACCTTTCAGGATTACCCTCAAGTTCATGTGTTCACCTACAATGAACTTACCGCCTCATTGGCCGAGCGCTTGGGGGCGCAGTTTATGATTCGTGGCTTGCGCAACACCACGGACTTTGAGTACGAGAACAGCATCGCCCAAGTCAACAAGACCCTGAATGCTGAACTAGAAACCGTGTTCTTGATTACCTCTCCCAAATGGGCGGCCATTAGTAGCACCATCATCAGGGAGGTGCACAAGTATCAAGGGGACGTGACTGAATTTTTGCCCTATTCGCTCGATTAGAGTGAGGGCATAAACTGCCGGTAGTACTCCTGCATCACGTACCGGATGCTGTTGTAGCTGTTTATGAGCACTTCTTCCGTTTCAGATCTCGAAAGCCAAACCACCTGCTCAATATCCTCCTCATACTGAGGCTCCATGTTTTCGTCCTCTACACAAGCCATTTGGAACCAGTAGGTTTTCTTTAGCATCCACTTTTCATTGCGAAAGTAGGTATGCCAGGTAGCCACTATCGGGCTCACTAGCTCTGCCTCTATCCCGCATTCTTCTTCTACTTCTCGCACCGAACCCTCTTCTGGGCTCTCCTTGCCCTCTAGCTTGCCCTTAGGCAGGTCCCATTTTCCTAGCCGGAAAATCATCAGCACCTTATTCTCCTTCTCTACTACTCCGCCTGCTGCTTCCACCAGGGTAAACTGACCTTTCAGGAACTCCACTACCTCCAGGTAATTTTCTACCGCCAAGGTTAAATTTTCCAGCTCCTGGTACTTATTCTCCTTCATCCGTTCTAGCAACAGCGCCACCAGGTCAGAAGCAGGCTGTAGCACCAAAACATCACCTTGCAAATGGGCCTTGGCCACAGCGTGCTGCTCAGGGCGAAGCACCTGTTTAAACTGTGATGGGTCCATCACGTTGGTCAGTGGAGTGATGGTAAGCGGAATGTCATGGATAAATACCTTCATAGCGTGGAGAGGGTTGATTGCAAAAGAACAAAAATTGATGGTCTGGTGCTGCGGGCGGGGTTCAAAATCTTAACTAGGGATCGTACTTTTGCGGCATGTCTAACATCACACTCTCCCCTGCCGCTACCACCATTGCGGGGTTACTCCTAGAAATCGAAGCCATCCGCCTCTCTCCCTCACAGCCCTTCACCTGGGCCAGCGGTTGGAAATCCCCCATTTACTGCGACAACCGCCTTTCCCTCTCCTTTCCTGCGGTCCGCAGCTATATCAAAGAGCAGTTGGTAGCCAACATTCAAAAGCAGTTCCCCGAAGTACAGGCTATCGCTGGGGTAGCCACGGCGGGCATCCCACAGGGTGCTTTGGTGGCCGAAGCCATGGACCTGCCCTTCTTGTATGTGCGATCTAAACCCAAAGGCCATGGCATGGAAAACCTCATTGAAGGAAAGGCGACTCCAGGACAAAAAGTAGTGGTGATCGAAGACCTGATTTCTACTGGGGGCAGTTCTCTAAAAGCCGTAGAAGCTTTACGCTCCGCTAAAACGGAAGTGCTCGGCATGGCTGCCATCTTCACCTATGGTTTTCCGGTTGCCCAGCAGAATTTTGAGGATGCCAAAGTGGACCTAATGGTGCTGAGCGACTACGCTACCATGCTGGAGGAAGCCGTGGGCAGCGAGTACGTTACCGAGGACCAGCGTGATCTGCTATCTACCTGGCGCGAAGCCCCCGACCAGTGGCAACCTTAAACAGGTTGCTCCCCGGGTTTTGATCTTCGCAGCACAAGGGCGGCAATCAAAGCTACCACCAAGCCCACCGGGAATATTTCTGTGAAGGTGATGAGTGCGTTAAAAATCGGATTTTCCATCATTTCCACGCTGGCCTCCACTTCCTCAATCTTGGCACTTTGCTGGGCTACCGTAAGGGAGGCGTCCGCCTGAATAGCTGCTATTTGCTGGGCGCTGTAGGTTTCCATGAAATCATCCGGGCCAAAGATCATCCACCCGGCCACGTAGGTCACCGAGGCTATCAGCACCATGACTAGCCCCATCAGAAATGCCTTTTTGAAAGTGATGACCCCACCCAACTCCCGGTTGCGGTAGCGTGATATTCCTACGAATAAAAACACGCCCAGAAAGAGAATCATGGTGGAGAAGCCGATGATTTCAGCAACCCCGGAATTCATTTGAGATTCCGGGTCTCCAAATGCCCCCATCATAGAAAGTAGAATAATTCCAACAATCGCAGCTCCGGGTATCAATCCAAAAATCAAGAGGTAGTTTCGATAAGACATAGCATTCTGTGTTTTGTTCGGAACAAAAGTGCCCGTCCTCCTGCACTATTCCCTCATTCTTTCGGGTGATTTAGGCGAATCACCCGAAAGTACTAGCCCCAAATCGGTCGCTTTTCTAATCGCCTGAACTCTTCTTTGTACTTCCAGCTTTTGGTACAAATTAGAGACGTGGGTCTTTACCGTGTTCAAAGAGACGAACAACCGATCCGCCATCTCCTGGTTGCTAAGTCCCTCCACCATGAGCGTTAATACCTCTAATTCGCGTGGCGAAATACCCAAGCTAGTGGGGTCAGTGGCTGGGGCAAAAGAGGTTGCTGCTGCCTCAGGTTTCTCCACCGATTTCTCCTGACGTCTGCCTCTACCCAGCCAAACACCCAAAGCCAAAAAGGCAAGTCCCACTACCAAGCCAAATACCTCAAGCCTAAGTTCCTGCACCAGTGCTCGTGATTCTACAATCTGAATCACCACAAGTACTATCCCCAACAGCAGACCATAAAGCCAAAAGGTTTTGCTCATCTCTAAAGGTATTCATATCAAAGGCCATTGGCACTTAGAATTTCTCAGCTTGTGCTTTGCCCTCTAAAACAGCTTTCAACTTGGCCACATCTTTCTGGTTCCCCCACCTCATACCAGATATCCTAAAAAGTAAAAAACGGGAAACACAGAGGGCACCGAGTAGACTCAGAGAAAACAGAGATTTTAATATAAAAGGTGGGAATACGAAAAGAAAGGCATATCAGTCTGCTTCCCTATAAAGAAGGTCTCCACATACCATTTCCAGTCGCTCTGCGACGACATAATGTAGCCCCCGGATTCATCCGGGGGGGCTTCGATGATGAAGAAAACCGATCGCGCTTAGCCAACCCAAGAGGGAAAAAGAAGCAAGAAAGAGCGACCTAATACCTACCGACAAGAACAAGGGCATGTGCACATGGCTAATTAATCCTTGGGAAGAATAATACCTACCACATAATCATCCTGATTTTTTCATCGGATGGATCCGGAATACGAAATGCAATTGTATTCCACTGGAATTCGTATTTTAATTGTCAGATAAAGAACGTGAACAGAGAATCTATCATATCGAAATTAAAATCGCATAAGCGAGACTTGTCTGACCGGTATCCTATCCGCTCCCTGGGCCTATTCGGCTCTTTTGCTAGGGAAGAAGCAACCCCCAACAGCGACATTGACATTCTTGTGGATTTCTCAGAACCAGTAGGGATGGAAGTGGTTGACTTGGCCTTGGAGCTTGAGGATATTTTACAACATCGGGTGGATTTAATCACCTATAATGCCGCAAAACAGCGACTTCTAGATTTTATCAGTGAGGATTTAATTCATGTCTAGGCGGTCTCCTAATCTATTTTTAGAAGATATGGCGGAGTCTTGCAGGAGAATTTTAGCCTACACCCAAGAAATAGGATATGTTGATTTTATTAGAGATCAAAAATCAATTGATGCGGTTGTAAGAAATATCCAAATCCTTGGAGAAGCCGCCAATCAGGTTCCATCTGAGTTAAGAGAACAATACCCAGAAATCGAATGGACTAAGATTATTAGATCCAGAAACATTCTAGTTCACGAATATTTCCAAGTAGATCTTGAGATAATTTGGAAGATTATTGAAGATTATATTACCTCTCTCATGATTTCTTTAGAGAACAGGACCCATTAAAAAAATGAATACCAGCCTAAGCCGAAATTCATTTCTATTAGGTGGCAAGTTGCTACCTGCCAATGTTTGGGTAAAACTTTGTCAAAACGACTGCAGCAGCTCAAAGCTTTTTCTAAGCTTTTCTACCAATCGCGCGCTTTCAGGGAAACCAATAGTTTGTTGAGCATCACTATAAGCCTTATCAGGAGTCCTATGGCTCTCGTAAATCACCCCGTCAGCACCTGCCATCAGGCTGGCCAAGGTAATGGCATCTACGTGATCCCGAATACCAATACCGTGACTCGGATCAGCGATGACGGGTAGGTGTGTTTTCTCCTTCAAAATAGGAATCGCATTCAGGTCCATCGTATTCCGGCTTGCCTTCTCGTAGGTACGAATGCCCCGCTCACATAGCATGAGCTTCTCGTTGCCTCCGGCAAAAACATATTCGGCAGAATACAAAAGCTCATCAATGGTACCAGAGATACCCCGCTTGATCAACACGGGCTTATCTACCTTACCCAGTTCATCCAGCAAGTTGAAGTTCTGCGAATTCCGGGCTCCCACTTGGAAAATATCCACATAAGGATACATATCCTCAATCTGGGATACCTGCATCACCTCAGTGATAATTTTTATGCCTGCAGCCTTGGCTTGCTCATGCCACATTTTGAGGCCATCCATACCCAGCCCGCGGAAGCTGTAGGGGGAGCTACGAGGCTTGTACACTCCACCCCGCATGATTTTGATACCATTCTCCTTAAGGTGCTCAATGGTATCAGCTACCTGCTCAGGGGTTTCAATAGAACAAGGCCCGGTCATGATGGAAAACTTTCCTACCTCAATCTTCACATCATCTCCCAGGTCAATCACCGTAGGGCGGTTCTTCCATTTCTTACTTACCAGCTGGTAGTCATCCGACACCATATGGATGTCCTTTACGCCATCCATATGACCTATCCTACGGATGTCCAGGTCCTTTTTTCCAACCCCTACCAGATATTCACCTAGCTGAGTTTTTACGGGATTTCCTTTGTAGCCATGGTCTTTCAACTTCACGTTGATGGCCTCCTTTTGGGCCTCGGTGGCATTGGAAGTATATTGAATAATCATGTGCGTGGGGGTTAGCGCCCTTTTACGGCGTGAATATATTCGGTAATGTCTTTTTCTAAATCTTGCGACTCGCGAACGAGGTTAATAAACGCAGAACCAATAATGGCTCCTTTGGCGTACTGGCAGGCAGTGCTAAAGGTCTCGTGGTTAGAGATCCCAAAGCCAATCAATCGGGGGTTCCGTAACCCCATGGCATTCACCCGGTTAAAGTACTCCACTTGCCCTTCGGAAATGGAACCTTTAGCCCCTGTGATGCTCGCCGAACTTACCATGTAGATAAATCCGTGCGTATTTTCGTCTATCTCCCGAATCCGGGCCTCAGAAGTCTGAG
>JBCBHI010000288.1:0-6129 GCA_038525885.1 Bacteroidota bacterium | reverse complement strand
CTGAAGCAACGCGCTCTTCGATACGCTGAGTATAACCGTCACGACGGGCAAAACCTGAAATAGAGAGGTCTTCAGTTACTTGGTAAGTCAAACCAATGTTGCCCAAAAAGCGATCGCGCTCATCTTCAGAAGTATTTTGGTATATATCCCAGTAAGGGTTATCCCAATACAATGCACGGCCTGGGGTGTTACCAGAGGCAATATCGGCTCCCCGGATGTTCCAGAAACGCTGGGTACCATCAGGGTTTTGGTAGTTAGACAGACGGTCCATGTCGATTTGACGTTGGAACCACTGGTTGAATGAAGATATCGGACCCGCGCTGTAACCTAGTGCAGGACGACCAAAACCTTTGGTGTTAGTATACATCATTTGAGCAGAAAGGCTCAGTTTTTCTGAGAGCTTACCTTCTACGTTCAATGAGGCATTCATCCGGTCCAGGCGGCTGTTTGGCAGTACCCCAGTTTGGTTGAGGCTACCAATGGACACACGGGCGTTCATGTTCTCATTTCCGCCAGCCAATGCTACGTTGTTATTCAAAGTAACTCCAGTATTGAAGAAGTTACGAACGTTGTCAGGATTAGCAGAGAAAGGACGAGTAGTCAAGTAATCGTCATGTCCAGGGAACCAAGCATCCCAGTGAATTACGTCGGTACCATCTAGTCTAGGACCCCAGCTTTCGTCAGCTGCGTAGTTTACCATTGGCTGGCCATCCAATGCTTGCCACTCTGAAGGATGGCTGGCAGCATTGTATTCGAAGGTGCTGAAATCTTGTGTATAACCACCACCGTACTCATTTTGGTATTCGGGCAATACGTACACCCGATCAAAAGTGGTGTTGGAGCTGATAGACACGCCAATACCTTGACGGTTTGTGCCTTTCTTGGTGGTAACCAAAATTACGCCGTTGGCACCCCGCTGACCGTACAATGCAGCAGCAGAAGGGCCTTTCAATACGGTGATAGACTCGATGTCATTCGGATTGATATCTCCGGCAAGGTTACCGTAATCACGGCTACCTGAGTAGTGTGTACGACCTGACCCGCTGAAAGATCCGTTTGAGATGGGAGTACCATCTACTACCCATAGAGGCTGAGATTCGCCCAATGAAGTAAGACCTCGCAAGCGCACTTTGGCAGAACCACCCAGGTTGGCACCAGATGAACCAATAACCTGTACACCGGCTACTTTACCCGTGAGGGAGGATACAGCATTAGCCTCTCCTACCATGTTCACTTTGTCACCGGATACTTCTTGTACCGCATAACCCAGTGAGCTCTCTTCACGAGAAATACCCAAGGCGGTTACCACAACTTCGGATAGTTGTTTCACATCAGGTTCCAGTGAGATGTCGATGACAGAGCGAGCACCTACTTGAACTTCTTGTGACAAATAGCCTACGAATGAGAATACGAGGGTAGCGTTTTCGCCTACCTCGATACGAAAGTTTCCATCCAGATCGGTGGAAACACCTTTGTCCGTGTCCTTATCACGTACAGTTACACCAGGGAGACCTAGGCCGTCGTCCGTGGAAGTGACTGTACCAGACACCGTTCGGAGTTGGGCAAATGCGCTACTTACTAGCAGGCATAAGCCAACAGTTAACAGATAAAACCTCTTCATGCTTAGTTGTATTTAATTGTTATCGGAAAAAGCCAAAATGACTTCCTTCCGACCTCTAACATACATTTTTTGACATCAATAAGAAACGCTTTGAAATTTTCTACCGATTTATACCCCCTCAATGAAATTTTACCCTTAAAAAACACAATTATTAAAATGAAAAATGGGGCGAAATGGTGAGTAACCAAAGAGTGAAATAAGTTTAAAAAACAGGCTATTAGATTAAACAAAAGTGATTTTGGCAATTTTCAACCTGAAAGAAATGTCTAGTTTCTTTGATTTGTAAAAATGTTTCGTATATCTTCAATTATTTTGAATAACGAATTCCATTCATCCCAAAAATTCCATTTTCAGCCCAAGCTGAATCCCCACATAATACAAAAGGCCGGACAAAAGCCCGGCCTTTCCATTTTAGCAGTATTGATTCTAATTCACGATCAGAGGCATCGACTGAACACCATTTTGCCCAATCAATGACACTACATAACTTCCCGGAGGGACATCTCTCAAAGGGATCTCTTCCTCGTATTGTCCAGAACTCTTAAACCCAACATCATGGGTGAAGATTGTCTTTCCTTGAAGGTCAGTAATCATCAACTCAACATTTTGAGCCGCTTCGATCAGAAAACTCACCTTGGTAGCGGTTCTTGCCGGGTTGGGGTATACAGACATAGAATAATCTGGAGTTGGTGCTAACAAACCCGTTACGCGATCCAAAATTACTGAGTCCTGAATGTGCAATTCGTCAATAGCCCAACCCCAGCCCGTTACAAATGGATCTGAGAAAAGCTTAAACCTAATTTGAATCACCTCACCCGCAGAATAGGTTTCATGTAGGTCAATTAGATGATCTACATATTGGTTATGGCTTCCATTTCCTTCAGCATCGTAGGTGGTACTCCAGCTAGAGCTAAAGCTAGCGTCGTAACCATTGGCCAAATCGGCCCAAGTAAGGCCGCCATCATTACTACCTTGCACTACCACGTAGTCGAAGAAATCCTGGGTACCATAAAGGGCTCCGTCGGATCCTTTCTCCACAATGGCTACGTCTTTATAGCCCATATAGGCATCCGCATCGGCCACAACAATGGGCACTGCCAATTGGTAAACGAAGGTTTCGTTCTCCCCATAGGGATGTTCGCTATGGATCGCATAATCATCAGGAATAAAGCCTGACTGAGTTTGAATGCTAAAACCATTACCAAAAAAATCTGAATTGGTGTCTTCACCGAAACTGGTACCATAGGAGTTGACAGGCGAGATGGCAGCCAAATTGGCGGCGAAAGGCATAGAAGGTAAAGTTACCCCATCCAGATAGCCTACCACGATGATTTCTTTCTCTCCCTCTTCACCGGTGTAGCTACCCGTAATGGTTCCTTCTCCCACAGATGCATTGGCGGCAAGCACCAGGCTAAGCTCACCATCTATGAGCACGTGAGACGAGTCATACATACTGCGTAGGTCCACACCCAATTGTAGCTCACCGTCTAGGTTGATGCTGGCGACCAGAATTTCTGGAATCATGCCAATACCGGGTAGCTCTGGAATGACGGCAGACCAGATGCCCCTACCATGAGTAGCCACCACAATCTCGCCATCGGCCACTTTCATCTCCCAAACGGCCACCGCAGGCAGATCTCCTTCTAGCATGTGCCAAGACTCACCGTTGTCAATAGATTCTACAATCCCGATATCGGTACCTACCCAAATCACCTCGGGTGCGTGCGGCATGGTAATAGCACAGTAGGTAGCTACGTTAGGAAAACCATTGGCGCTTTCGCCCGTGTTAGGATCCATTTGGGATAGGTCCTCCCAAGTTTGCCCTAAGTCTGTAGTACGCAATACGTGTGCCTGCCCGAAGAAAGAAAAGGTAGCAAAGGCAGTAGAGTCCTCGGTACTATGTGGGTCTAGTCCAGTGATAGGCCCATCGATATCAGGATAGTCCACAGCCGCTTGGAAAGTCTGGCCATAATCAGTTGAAAAGTACAAGTCACCTTGCGTACCCATGGTGCCACCAGCCCATACTATGGCAGGATTGGCATGCGAAACGTTCACTTGGGTGCGGCGGGCAAGTCCCCAGTCAGCACCCATGTTAATGAGAGACCACGAACGGCCAAAGCTTGGCGAACGCCATACCCCGGATGGGCCGACGGCAAATAATAGATCTGGGTTTCTCTTTCCGTTGCCCAACCGGGAGATAAAGGGAGCATTGCCACTACCGCGGTCGCTCATACCTGAGGTAGCTCCTTGCCAGGTAGCACCTCCGTCTTCCGTTCTGGTAATTCCGTTGAACTGGGAAGCCCCAATCATTTGGTTAGGATCTGCAAAATTCCAAATGGATTCAAAACCATCTCCTCCGATCCCGAAAATATAATTGGTAGCGCTAGAAGCGGTTTCAAGACTTGGAGAATAGTAGGTTCCGTTGTCCTGCATACCACCGATGTAACGTTCAGCACCTGGCGATTTGTCAGCCCCATAAAACTGCGAAGTATGCATGGTAGTGCCCCACTGAGCAATGGTGGTTCCATTGTCTTCGGATAGGGAACCGCCTCCGTCATTGAGGTTGATCAACCAGAAATCTCCGGTGGATTCGTCCTTAGGTACCACAAATAAGTTGTGGTGGTCAGGGTGAACGCTGCCGTTAGGTCCGCTATACCTACCGTAAGGGTCACTATTCACGGTCAAATCACCTAGGGCCCGAATGGTAGTGCCGTATTCTACCTCAATGGTAGCCTCTGGTACGTTAGCGGGATCCCAAGTAGACCCCTCTCTCAGGCGGCCCCAGAAGAAATACAACTGCTTATAGAAATGCCCTTTTTCTACCGTAGAGATGTTGGCATCTGGCGTAGCAGCATCATAGGGAGTGGCATTGATGAAGATGTATTCTCTTGCCCGGCTTCCATCAGCTGGGTCTTCTACTTCCAAGTCAAAAGTTCCATCATCTTCTTGGTCTCTGAAGGAAGCATTGAGCTGGATGTTATTGGTAACATCCCACACCTGGAAAGGAACTTCTACATAATCCTGATAGGTATACGCCTCAGCGGGTACGCCTGCACCCCCGTCGCCATTGGTACCGCCATCCTCAGGCACGGTGAAGCGGTGTGCCATTTGGCTAAGCCCGGGACCAAACCTAATTTCCACACCGGTGAAGTCTGACTGCTCTAGGTCCACACCATCCGTAAGTGAGGTCACTTCCATTCCACCTCCTAACAAGGTACCTCCAAAGTCGACGAATGAAATAAAATCGGCGCTGCTAGAGGCACCTAATACTTGGGGGTCGGTTTCGGAAACACTACCATCCAGGTCTACGCTGAAGATTTCTACCCCAGCTAAAAAGGCGCGATTCTCGTCATAGGGGTGGGCTACTATGGTGTTGTCATACCAGCCTTGGCCTCCCAAAAGTTCAGGGTTCAACCCTCCATTGTCTGAAAACTGATTCCAGGTATCACCACCGTCATTGGTGAAGAAAACAGCGTCATTCTCACCACGCATCTCAGTGGAAAGAAAGATTTTGTTGGGATTGACCGGAGAAATGGCCATTTCGAAGCGAGCCGCTACAGATGCACCGCTGTTAAGCGATGGCAAGCCCTCAGAAATATCTTCCCAGGTAAGGCCTGCATCGTCTGACCGATACACACCGTAGCTATTGACTGAGGCGTACTGACGGTTCCAGTTGTTAGGATCTACATCCAAATCTTGTACTCTGGCAGGAGGATCCAAAACTTCCGTCCAGGAAGCTCCACCATCCGTACTGCGGTACAAACCCGCGTTGTTGGCACTCAGCAGTTCATTCTCATCCGCAGGATTCACTAGGATTTTATTCACGAAGAAAAAATCGCTGTTTCCAGCAGTAGACTCTATCTGCTCCCAGGTTACGCCATGGTCTTCACTTTTGAAGATTCCGTCACCGCGGATGGCGTCGCCATTACCAAATCCTTCACCCGTACCGGCATATATGATGTCGGTATTGGAAGATGCCATGGCCAGGGTAGTAACTGCCAAATTGGGTAGATCTGGGGTAAGATTGGACCAGTTGGCTCCTTTGTCGGTGGTTTTCCAGATACCGCCACCAGCAGTACCCACAAACCAAGTTTGGTCGGTGGCATCTTCCGGATCTACAATGAGTGCCCGGGCCCGGCCAGCTACGTTATTAGGCCCACGTTCCACCCAAGTGGCATTCACGGACTCTGTGGCTTGGCCTCTGGCCGAAAACTGCCGTTGCATTTTGTGATACTCTTCTAACCGATAACCCGCAGGGTATTGTGGGCCGTTAGCACCATAAGGGGTCCGAATATCCATGTGATATTTGGCAAACTCATTTGGAGAATCAAACTTCTCCGAAATCTGTTGCTTGTCCCTTTGTTTGCGTATTCGTTGTTCTTGCTGCCAATCTTCTGCAGCCTTCGCCTCTTGGGGGGTCGCCAAAGAGGATTCTGTGGGATGTCCCTGGCGCACTCCGTATCCGACAATTGCCGCCACGGATACCGCCAAAAACATGGGTATTACTC
>JBCBHI010000287.1:0-6130 GCA_038525885.1 Bacteroidota bacterium | reverse complement strand
CACTTAGGAGCATCACCATGCTCAGCAGGGTAAAAATCCGTTTCATAGATCCCTGTAGGTTTGGTGGATAAAGGATTGGAAATGAGTGGGGTTAGCGCAGCATGCGGGCCCGTCATTTCTTCTAATTTTCAAACACTAGATCTATGAAACGGATTTTTACCCTGCTGAGCATGGTGATGCTCCTAAGTGGCCTCAACGAAGTACAGGCCCAATGTGAGAAGGGAGGGTTTGACCTCACCATTACCCATGGTCTACCCGATGTGGTGTACCCCGGGCATACGTATGAGGTAAGGCTTAAGGCCTCCAATTTTCCTGAAAATGCTACCTCTCGGGATGTGAAATACATCAAGTACTCCTACTACCTGAGGGGGTTCTGGCGGCATTTGCCCTCAGACGGTTACAACTATTTCGACTTTAGGGAGATTCTCCTTGCGGAAGATGAAATCAACTGGCTGAAGAAACACCACAACCGGTATCTGGAAATACCTGAGCTGGAAATCAACTGGGAGAACAAATTTGAGTTGGTCATTCGGGCTGAAATGGCCACGGCCACGGGCATCAATATCTTTTGCTCTTCCTATACCTACGTGAGCCAAACGTCTGAGGAAATTGTGGCTTGCACGCCACCTCACCTGAAAATTGTACAGACATCCGAAGGCTGGGACCGCATCGGTAGTTATGATGGGGCCACCTTCCTATTGCCCAGAGAGGAAGATATGTACGGTATCCCTATTGGGGTTACGGCTTTTGATGTAAAAGGGGCCATCCGGCAAGACTGGGGCGAGCCCACCTCAGTGAATGTGGGGGATATGGAGCTCTCCTGGAGTGTCATCGATCACGCTTGGGGCCTCTCCAAGTCGGTAACCACTTTCGAAGAACCCATAACGGTGACTACCGACGGCTTGGTCTCCAACGGAAGAATTCTACTGAGCTATACCTCTACTTCGTGTAGTGAGAATGTGGGGCGTTTCACTGCCACCCTGCCCATAACCCGCTATGTTCCCCGGCCCGATGTGGTTTCTATGTCCGGCGATTTGTGTGAGATTACCGCTACCCGAATAGAGGTGACGCCCATCCCCATGGCTACGGGCTACCTGTGGGAGCTGATCACCGGGTCGGTGTCCTGGGCTGGGC
Source organism: Bacteroidota bacterium (assembly GCA_038525885.1). Taxonomy (GTDB): domain Bacteria; phylum Bacteroidota; class Bacteroidia; order Cytophagales; family Cyclobacteriaceae; genus DMST01. The sequence goes on along the minus strand of JBCBHI010000287.1, from coordinate 4,996 downwards.
AGACGGGCAATAGCCTGGTAACGACCGATCCCTGGCTAGAATTGGATATCCACGATTTTGGTGATGTGCATGTGCGAGTGCGTGCCATTACGCCGATTGATGAGTACATCGAATCCGTGAACCACACCTTGTTCTATCCGCAAGAAGATGAGCATGGGTACGGAGACATGCCCAACGGAGCACAGCAGCTACAAAAGCTATATGATTTGCGCTGGCGAAATATCAACTTTTGGGCAGGGGGTACCGGCCCGGTGCAAATCCAGTTTACAGGCTCTGAGCTGCCGGTATGCCGCGGCCCTATCTGGAACTATGAAGCCAACGTGGTAGGGGCCACGAACTACGAATGGCAGATAGAGGGAGTAGGCCCCTTCGGCTTGGTACCGCACGTAGCCTCGGATATTTTCTTGCCCAGTGGCAATGGTTTCCGGGTAGATGGGTTCCAACACATGTATGATGGAGATCAGGCGAATTTCTCTGTAAGGCTAACCACTACCGGAGTGAACGATTGCCCGCCCACTACGGGCACCATAGGGATTGGCTACACGTACAACATCAACCGCCCTCCGGGCAGTATCTGTGCCGGATCAGGCGGTGGCATAGATGGCCCCGTGGGGGATGTACCCATGCCCAGAGGTGTGCAGGCAGAGCTGACTGAGTTGCCGCTACAGCTGAAACTGTATCCCAACCCTGCGCAGCACCAGCTACAGCTGGACGTGCCCGATCAGCAGGGCCTGACGCTGCAGTTGCACAATGGACTGCAACAGCGGGTGCTGGAGGTGCCGCTGACACCTGGCCAGCATACGGTATCCTTGAGTACCCTAACCAACGGCTTGTACACCGCTACCTTCACCAATGCCGCCGGGGAAATTGTAAGGACCGAACCCGTGATGGTGCTGCGATAGTGCTTATCTATTAGACAAATATGGCAGCCCCCAGCGCTATGATAAAATGGCGCTGGGGTTTTTGTTTGCCTGCATTTTGGGGTAGTATATAAGGGTTTCCCGGTTACAAAAATGTATTCCTTAGGTACTACAGCAGACACAGGCCCCAAAGTTGGCCAATTTCGCCTCCCTGAATCCAGGGATATTGACGAATGAACATGGTTTTTGGGGGTTCTCGTTTCCCTAAATACCCTTGGTTTCGCATTTTTGAAGTTCGTTGGAAGTTTCAACCATAGACTCAACACGAAGACTCAAAACCTTATGATGCGAACTTTACTGTTCCTGCTGGCTGGCTTATGTTCTCTTTCTCTAGCCCAAGCGCAGATCAGCACCTTTCCCTATAGCCAAGGCTTTGACAGCACCCATGATTTCACCCTGAGCGGGGTGGTGGATATTTGGGATGCTGATACCCTAAGCGACTCCGGATTTTACACCGCCTATGCCGGAGTAGGGGCCCTGGGTACCAACCTTGCTGGCAACTACAGTGCAGGAGATACCAGCTACGCTACGAGCCCGGTTTTTGATTTCTCAGGCCTCACTAGCGACCCCTACTTGTCCTTTCAGATGAAGTATGCCTTCGAGCAGGGGGGCTTCTTTGGTTCCAACGGATACTTGAGAATGGAACTGAGCCTGGATGGGGGCGCCAATTGGACAGACCTGGGTACCACGCTCTCAGGAGCTAACGAATATGCCCTGAACTGGTACGATCAGTTTGGGCCGTATAGCTGGACGGATGACCGGCTGGACTATTTGCCCACCCGGCACGAACTGACAGGTGCTGCGGGGCAGTCGGCCGTACAGTTTCGGTTTGTGTTTGAGTCTGACAACGGCAGTACCACCGACCATGGGGTTCTGATCGATGAACTGCTGGTAGATCTGCGTCCGGCCCAGGATGTAGAAATGCGCAGTTGGTCATTGCAGAATCCTAACCTGTTTTCCCTTGGGGCCAACGAGGGCATCAATCTGACCATTGCTAACCTGGGGCATGATACGCTCTACACTATCCCCTTTGCCTATCAGGTATTTGGGCCTACCGATACTACACTATACGAAGATACCATCCAGACTAGCTTTGGCTTGGACCCAGGAGGCTTCATTTCTTCCTTTTCCAGCTCGGTAGATTTATCGGACAAAGGCCAGTACACCATTCTGGCCTACACACGCCTAGCGAACGATGCCTTCCGGGGTGACGATACGCTTACCGTTTCGGTAACGCACCGCTCTCCGGCTGCTGTCACCTTACCCTACAGCGAAGGTTTCGAACTGGTAAATTCCAATGCCCTGCGCTATACCGATGCCATGGAAATTGACGGTGTAGCGGGTGGTTTCTACGACGGAGATATTGACGACGGCGTGCTGTTTTTTGATGGGGATTCGGCCACCGAAGGAGCCCGCGCAGCCTGCTTTACCAGCGAAGCTTTTGGGGGCAGCCAATACCTGGAGCTAACCTTGGACCTAAGTGCTCTGGATGCCAGCAGCGATGTGCTCAACCTTACTTTTGACTATTTGGATGATGATAATACCTCCGCCTTTGACGACGACGTGTCCGTGAGAGGCTCGAATACCGGCTCCTACGTAGAGCTGCTGGACTGGCAAGCTTCGGGGGCTACGGGCTGGCAAAGCAGTGGGAGCCTGGACCTGGCGGCCGCGCTTGACAACGACGGTCAGAACTTTAGTTCTACAACCCAACTTCGTTTTCGGCAGGGAGGCCTGTCCAATTTCGTCGGAGAGACCGTTTGTTTTGATAACCTGCAGTTGGCGGGCATCAACGTCAATGCCGGGGTAACCGATATAGCCATCAATTCGGATGTGTTCAACCGGTCGGCTACCGATTCGGTGACGGTATCGGTAGTAGTGAACGGCAGCCAGGCCATAGACACCCTCACGGTAGAACTTACCGTCACGGACACCATTGCGATTACCCAAAGCTTTACGGACACGCTGGTGGGCAGCTTCCAGGATACGACCTTGCTGGTGGTGTTCCCTGGGATTGATTTATCTGCCTCTGATTTCTATAACGTAAGCGCGGAAGCCCTAACTACAGGTGACGAGAAGCCTGGAGATAACACCCAAATAGTAAGACTGACTACTTTGAGGCCGGCTGCCTTGCCGTATGCTGAGGATTTTGAAACGGCCTTGGATGCTACTTATACCGCAAGCGGAGTACTGTTTGATGCCACCTCCCTATACTACCAAAGTGAAGGTTCCGATGGCCGCTTGCAGGTAAATCCCGCAGGCTACTTGGGCAGCGATGCCGGGAAAGCCGCCTTCATGAGCAGCGACGATTACAACGTGAATGAGCTTATTCTGATGGTGGATGCCTCTGGCGTTACCACGGCGGACAGCATGGTGCTGAGTTTCGCCCTGCGGGAATATGGGGACGAGACGGATGCGGAAGATAAGGTGTACGTGCGCGGATCTCTCTCTGACCCCTGGGTGAGCATCCTTGACTGGAACAACGAAGGAATCGACGGGCTTTGGCGGATCTTCACCATCGACTTCTCAGCGGCTTTGTCCGGGGCTGGTCAGGGCTTCTCCGCTACTACCCAGGTGAAATTCTCGCAGAATGACAACTTCCCACTGCCTGATGACGGCTTGGGTGTAGACCAGATTGAGGTCTTTGAAGTAGCCAATAATGATTTGGCTTTTATCTCCGTGGATGTTCCCGGAGGGTTTGGGCTCACAGACAGCGTATCGGGGACCGTACAGGTAACCAACCTGGGAGACGATTCGGTAGCTAGTTACGAAGTCAACGTTTCGGTGGCCGGGCCTTCCAGTACCCAATCCTATGTATTCCCTATCGCTACCGCGATAGCTCCCGATGATACCGTGAGTGTGGTCATTTCCGGGCTTGACCTTTCTGAAGTAGGGAATTATGAGCTAACGGCCTCTTTGGCAGGCCTTGCCGATGTTGATTCTTCGAACAATGCGGTGGTCGGCTATACCACACACCGGGGTGTCATTCCGTCGCTTCCTTTTGTGGCCGACTTCGACGATCAGGCGGATACCAGCTTCTCGGAATCCGTATCCTTATACACCGGCGTGTATTGGGAGCCTTTGGACTCCGGTGCTACTTTGGCTACTAACTACAATGACTTCCTGACTCATTTAGGCGGTACTGAAGCGGCCTACCTAGGCGGAGAAGGGGCAAACGAACTCATATTCACCGCAGACCTTAGTGAGAAGGATGTAGATACGGATCCGGTTTACCTCAATTTTTACTACCAGAGTTTTTTTGGGGCTCCCGACGAGAACGATGGGGTATTTGTCCGCGGTAGCCAGGCTGATCCCTGGATTTACCTGGCTTCCTGGTCCAGCTACCCGGGGGTCTTCTCCTTGGGAGTTACGGAGGTGAATGACTCTCTGGCTAAGTATAACCAGAACTTCAGTGCAACCACTCAGGTGAAGTTTGCCCAGCTAGAGACGACCAACGGGTCGATTATTATGCTGGATCAGATTGTGCTGAATGATCAACTGGTGGACCTCCGAGATATTGGAGTCTCTGCTGAGACCAACTACAATGTATTTGATGAAATTTCGGTACGCCACTCCATGAAAAATGAGGGTAATGTGGGCGTAGACAGTGTTACCCTGCAGGTTACCATTGTTAATCGGGAGGATGCTAATGATGTAGAAGTAGTATCCGATAGATTTTTTATCGATCTGGATCCTGGGCTTTCCACTACCGTAACGCTAGGCCCTTTGCCTATTAAGGCAGCAGGTGGATATGACGTAACCTCGGTACTAGTGGTAGAGAACGAAACCAATCCGTTCAATAACGGCTACCCCTTCTCCCAACGGTTTTTTGGAGTGGACTTGGAAGAATTGCCTTATTCCTATGGGTTTGAAGGGAGTGAATTGTACCCCGGCGGTTGGGAAATAGGAGAACCCCAAGACAGCCTACTGGCCACCGCCTTTGAGGGGCAAAATGTGTTAAGCACCAATCTGGACGGTGACCTTAGCCCCTCCACCACTAGTTTTGCCATCTCTCCCATGTTTGATCTCTCGGAATACTCTATCGACCCTTTGGTGAGCTTCGCCACTCAGTATGAGGT
>JBCBHI010000286.1:0-6154 GCA_038525885.1 Bacteroidota bacterium | reverse complement strand
AGACACTACCAAATCGTTGGCAGGTAATCTTGGGTTAGATTTTATGCTGAATAACCGCTCGGCCACGGCCGCCAATCAAGTGCAGTTCCTGAACTTTAGGGTGACGGCCAATATGGCTTTGTTCGGTGAAAACAACGCCTTGTGGTTTATAAACCTGCTCAACTATAGCGCCCTGACGGGCAATCCATTTATCAGGACGGGGTATAGCCACTTGAGGTATTCCCTTCATTATAAACGAAAACTAGGCTATGAGGCCTTTGGTCAGGCCCAATATGACCTAGGTCGGGGACTGCGCCAGCGCTTCCTGGGTGGCGCTGGGCTTCGTTATAATTTGGTAAGCCAAGAGCGGTTGGAGCTGCACGCTGGAGTAGGGGGGATGTACGAATACGAGCGATGGCGCCTACCTGAGACTGCGGATGAAATAGAGGTCAATATCCTCAAGTCTTCTAACTACTTTTCTATCAACTGGCGAATGACTGAGGGGTCCAGGCTCCACATGACCAATTACTACCAGGTTGGGCGTGACCCGGTGGCAGCTCTTTGGAGACATCGCCTAAGTGTAGATATGTTACTGCAGATTAAACTCACCGAACAATTGGAGTTTCGGGTAAGTGTAGATGCTGCCTATGAAAATCAGCCCATCATCCCCATCTCTCCCTATGTGTATACGGTGACTAACGGGATCATGGTCGCCTTCTGACATTTGTGGTGTCAAAAAGGAGTTTGAGAACTAATACGTAGTAGATGCGTTATCTTCTAGTGCCTAATGGTGCTTCCTGGGGATTTGGACAAAGATGAACCAGAAGTGAGATAAACAACCTGTTTTGGGTTGTTTAACTTTTTAAGATTGTATGTTGAACAAAATCTTCACCCGAGCTGTTAGGTAGATCAATATGAAAGTAGCTGTATTCCGCAAAGCACATTTCAACGCTGCCCACCGACTGCACAATCCTTCCTGGAGTGATGAAAAGAATCAAGCCACCTTTGGCAAGTGCAGCCTCCCCCATTATCATGGTCACAACTACGATCTTATCGTGCAAGTGATTGGGGAAATAGACCCTGAAACGGGGTATGTAATTGATATGAAAGTCCTCAAGGATTTGATCAAAACTCAGATTGAGGATCGTTTCGATCATAAAAACTTAAATCTGGATACAGATGAATTTAAAACGCTTAACCCCACGGCAGAAAACATTGCAGTGGTTATTTGGGATCTTCTGAGACCCCACCTTGACAAACACTTAGAGCTTAAGATAAGATTATATGAAACGGAAAGAAACTTCGTCGAATACCCTGCCGGTTAATGGAAACAATGGTCACAATGGCCATCATAATCATGCTATTGAGGTGATGGGAGACGAACATATAGGCACCTCTATTGACACCCCTCTACGACCCGATGCATTTGATAAAGACGATGACCTGAAGATCGAGCTGATTTCAAAACATTTTCGTGAGATCATGCAAATACTGGGACTAGATCTCACCGATGACAGCCTGCAAGGCACTCCGCTTCGGGTGGCCAAAATGTATGTGAAGGAGGTTTTCAGTGGTCTCAACCCTGATAATCGGCCCAGCACTCGTCTGTTTGAGAACAAATACAAATACAATGAAATGCTGGTAGAGAAGGACATCACGTTCTATTCTAACTGCGAGCATCACTTCGTGCCCATCGTAGGCAAGGCACATGTATCTTATATTTCTTCTGGGGAAGTGATTGGCCTATCAAAAATCAACCGGATAGTCCAGTACTACGCCAAGCGCCCTCAGGTACAGGAACGCCTGACGGTACAAATTGCTAAAGACCTAAAGGAGACGCTAAATACGGAAGATGTAGCGGTGGTAATAGATGCAGAACACATGTGTGTACGCATGCGTGGGGTGGAAGATACCCAAAGCAGCACCGTGACCTCTTACTACAGTGGCAAATTTGAAAATACTGACGTTCGCCGTGAGTTCTTATCCTACATCGGCATGAACGCTTAACTACAAAACATATGGCAAACCTTACCGGCAAACACTATTGGGTGGCCGGAGGTAGTACAGGCATTGGCTTGGCCGTGGTACGGCAACTAAGCCAACAAGGAGGCACCGTTACGGTGCTTTCTCGTTCTAAGGCTCCAGAGTTAGATGGCTTGGGAGTAAATCACCTGGCCTGGGACGCTACCACCGATGATATTCCTAAAGAATGGATACCTGAAATTCTCCATGGGCTAGTCTACGCACCGGGTACTATCAACCTAAAACCATTTCAAGCTCTGAAGCCGGATGTATTTCGGCAAGACTGGGAAATAAATTTACTAGGTGCGGTAAAAATGCTGCAGGCAGCCATGCGGTCCCTGAAAAAGGCCAATGGCGCCAGTGTGGTACTCTACAGTACGGTAGCCGTAGGTACGGGAATGAACTATCATGCTTCCGTGGCTGCAGCCAAAGGTGCGGTAGAAGGACTCGGTAGGTCTTTAGCGGCAGAATGGGCCAAAAGTAAGATCCGTGTGAACATGATAGCGCCATCTCTGACGGATACTCCTTTGGCCTCGCACTTGTTGAGCACAGATGAAAAGCGTGAGGCCTCCGAAAAGCGTAACCCTTTGGGATTAGTGGGAACGGCTGAACAGGTGGCGGATGCCACAATTTTTCTGCTACAGGATACCAGCCAGTGGATCACCGGCCAGGTGTTGGGAGTGGATGGTGGTATGGGGAGCCTTAAACCAATTTAAAAATAACAGCCTATTGGTAAACAATTGGGCTGAACACCGGAATCTAGTAATGTCATGATAGAAACCTCGATCCAAAATCAATTGCAGTTGAGCAAAGAGTTCAAGCACGCGAAAGTGTTTTCGGTGGTTGATACCAAGGTGCTGGTGATAGAAGCAGTGAAGGAGTATATCCCAATTGAAGAGTTCAAGGAAATATTCGCGTACGTAGGTGAACTTGTGAAGGTGGGCGATGTGGAAAAGCTGGTTTTTGACAAACGAGCCCTACGCATTTTCCACCAGCCCTCTATGGAGTGGTACTTCATAGAGTGGAAAGAAGAGATGTGGGATCATGGTCTGAGAGCTCACAGAAAACTGCTTCCTGAGGATACCATCTTTCGAGAATCTGTGAAGATTGGGAGAGAGAAAATATTTCGTGAGAATCCCAACTTGAAGGCTCGGCAAATGGATATTCAATATCGGGAAGATTTGCCTACAGCCATTGCGGACTAATGATAGAGGATGAGGCGATGCCTCTGGTGAGCTTAGATGGAGAAGGAAAAAGTCATGAAATCGCGGTTGGAGGTCTTGAGAGCCAAGTGTTGCGATAGCTGTTTGGAGTATCTCAACCATATGGAGCAGAGATACGAGGGAAAGGTGAAGGACCTAGAAGAGGAACTGTTGATGTTGCAGGAACAAATGATGGCTCAGCGTACCATGCTGAAAGATGCGATTGATCATGGGCTACACTTGAAAGCGCAACTAAATCAAGGTTGATGAAAGGTTTTTTAATTGGTAGTATAAGGAAAAGTTATAATTTCAGTTCTTATTGAGCTAGCGATAGAAACAACTCATGCTTGATCGCTAATGATCAACATACTATGAAAACTCCCCCGGATTCATATCTCATTTTCCGCGAAGAACTGCAAAAGCAGAAGGCGGAAAATCAACGCTTAAAGAAAGAGTATGAGGAAGAACTTTCTCATCTTTCTGATGAACTCAGTGAACTGAGGGAGCAAATCTCTGCCCAGCGGAGTATGATGGAGACTACCGTAGATTATGCTATTAGGCTTGAGCGAGAGCTTGATAAGCTGAAACATCAAGTAAAAAACAACTCCAATTCTAATCGTAGCTATCATTAAGGACAAATCAATTCGCCTGTTGAGCGGAAATGGAAGAAATCACTATAGCAAATCTTGAGAAAGCGGATTGGGAGAAGGCTTTTGAAGCTAAACATGCCACTGTATATACTATCGCTCCATCTCAGACGATTCTTTGTGTCCTTGAAAAGGAATATGTTCCTATTGCAGCCTTCAAAGCTATTTTTGAGAAAATCACCGAACTGGCATCCTCTAGCCTTTTTAAACGGTTCGTCTTTGATAAGAGAAAGCTAGCTGCATTCCACCAGCCCACTATGGAATGGTATTATTTGGATTGGAAGACAACTGTGGCTCCCTATGGCATTACTGAACACAGAAAACTCCTGCCAGAAGCTGCTTGGTTTCGCAAGACGGTGGAGATTGCCAAGTTGAGTTTAGAAAACCGAATGCCTGAGGAACTTCGCGCTAAGCTCGACATTCAATATTGTGAATCTATTGAGGAAGCCTTGACTTCCTAAGCATTAAATTCATTGCATGCCAGACTCTCAGACTAAGGTGTTTTCTGCTGAAGACATTGCAGAGGCCAAAGACCGTTTTCGGCGTAACTTGATCAATAGCCTACATGGGTTCAAGAGTGCCAATTTGGTAGGCACCCAGAATGCCTATGGGCTTACCAATCTGGCCATCTTCTCTCAGGTCTTTCATTTAGGTGCAAGCCCTCCCTTGGTAGGAATGATTGTACGGCCTCATGAGGTGCCCCGGCATACTTTGGAGAATATCCTGGAAACGAAAAGCTTCACGCTTAATCACCTACAAGCATCTTTCTTTGTGGAGGCTCACCATACGAGCGCCCGGTGGGAAGGGTCTGAATTCCAAGGGGTGGGACTTACTGCCGACCACTCAGAACGTGTTTTGGCCCCCTATGTGGCCGAGTCTGAGGTACAAATAGGTTTAGAATACCGAGAACATCAGACTCTATCGATCAACAACACGGTGCTGGTGGTAGGCGAAGTAGTCGAGCTACGGGTCCCAGAGGCCATCGTTGGTGAGGACGGATATTTAGATCTTGAGGCTGCTGGTACCCTAACTACTTCAGGGTTGGATGGATATCACACTACCTCAGCATTGGGTAGGCTTTCCTATGCTAAACCAACACATAAACCTGAACTGTTAGACTGACATTTTCGCATTTGCTTGTATCTTAGAGATGTTTAAACATCTATTTTCATGACCATGAGTTTGGAGCAAGATATTGCTCAGAGTCAATTCACCAGTGCCTACCAGAAAGCACTGATAAACCTAATGTACACTAACAATCATGTGGTTGACCGCATGAACCAGACATTTAAGGAATACGAAATTACTCGTCAGCAATATAACGTACTTCGCATACTGCGAGGACAAGCCCCTAGCCCGGCTACCATTAACCTGATTAAAGACCGGATGATTGACCGTCAGTCGGACGCTTCTAGAATTGTAGAGCGTTTGCGGCTGAAAGGATTGATAGAGCGGAGACAAAACGATGATGACCGCCGGGCCGTGGAGGTATCTATTACCAAAGATGGCCTTGCCCTACTGGATTCTATGGATGGGGATGTGGAAGGCTTTGAGAGTATGTTTATGGGATTAACCCCAGAGGAAGCACATACCTTAAATGTTTTATTGGATAAAGTGAGATTCTAAGAAGGTATTTCAGATAGCTTATCCTTTCCTCTGCCTGTTCTGTGATTTTTCTTTTTAGAGGTGCACAAGGTAGGGGAGCTATCGAAAACTATCCCTGATGGCTTTGGTTAGCTTGCTATGGCTGTACCCTTGGTAGAACTAGCACCAGAAGGACTATACTGCCCTCCTGCAGATGTCTACATTGATCCTTGGAAACCCGTGCGCAGGGCGCTACTTACTCATGCTCATGCCGACCATGCCCGGTACGGTAGTTCGTTTTATCTAGCGCACCACCAGTCAGCAGCAGTTTTACGGCTACGATTAAGCAAAGGGATTCATTTAACCACCAAGGGGTACGGTGAAACTTTCTCCATCCGAGGCGTTCAATTCAGCTTACATCCAGCCGGGCACATACCGGGTTCAGCTCAAATAAGAATCGCTTACCGCGATGAGGTCTGGGTGATCTCTGGTGATTATAAAGTAGAGGCGGATGGGTTGAGTACGCCCTTCGAACCCGTACGATGTCATACCTTTCTTACAGAGTCCACCTTCGGCCTGCCGGTATATCAGTGGCAACCTCAGCAGGTCATCTTTGGTCAGATCAATGATTGGTGGCGGACTAACCAGCAAGCAGGAAAGGCTTCTTTGCTTTCGGCTTACAGTTTGGGGAAAGCCCAACGGTTGTTGGCTGGAGTGGAT
>JBCBHI010000285.1:0-6155 GCA_038525885.1 Bacteroidota bacterium | reverse complement strand
GGTGCTGAGACCACAGGTAGAATAGCACTACCACAGCCACAACTACAAATATGGGCCCGTAGGGAAAGCCGGGGGGTAAAACGAAAAATGCAGTGATCATATCTCAGTTTTTGTAAAAGTTATCCCTTAGAGAAGAAAAGAGGAGAAAGGTTACAGGTTCTGAAAAAAAGATGAAAAGTTTCTTGGGGTCATACTCTCATGGGGGTACATATACCAAGGAAAGCAGAGAAAGAGGTGAGTGGAGGTCTAGATCTTGCCTTAATAAAGCTGTGGAGTTATGGGGGGATTGGTACCTAATACCGCTGAAGACTTCCGAACCCCAAGGGTCATCCTGAGCGGCAGCGAAGGAACTCGGTAGTGCCTGCTAACCCCATAGCCCTTGAAGAAGTGCAGTTTGGTACCCCAAAATCTTACCAAGGCTTTTGATGCTGCCCTTTTATTGGTAAAAGCAAAGAAAGGTCGCGCTTATAGAACCCATATCATGAAAATATTCCTATCTGGCCCTTAATGGCCTGGCTATATTTAATAATATCGCTATGCGATCAAAAAGGACACCGCTGATTTTACAACATAGCCTTTAACTCTTGCCTTTCATCAGGCCAATCATATAGGTTAAGTACCCGCAATAATGCCTCTCACTGTTCTTTCAGCTAGAAAATCCCAATAAATAGGGAAGTCAAATCCCCAGATTAGAGGAGGTATCACTTTTCATAACTAGAGAATTTTATCTCCAAAAATACATGAGCCAACGACATAAAACTTTTGTCAGTTTCAATCATGGGGACGAAACTGATCCTAACCGGGGAGAGGTTTGGAAAGATCGGTTTGTAGAAATGATGACCGAATACTCACAGGGGATGGTAGATAAATCAGTCTGGGATGGAGATATTGATACCAACCTTTCTACAGACGAAATCCGCCGTAGAATTAGGGAAGATTATCTAGCCGACTCTACAGTAACAGTTGTTCTCATCGGTCCATGCACTTGGGCCCGAAAGCATGTGGACTGGGAAATATCTGCAACTCTACGAGACACTCAACATAATCCAAGGTCTGGCCTTTTGGGAATCTTATTACCTACTCATTCTGATTATAATACAGGGTATTTTAATCCCAATCTAATTCCTAGACGGCTTGTAGAAAATGTTGGAAGTGATATTGACTTTGCGAAGGTTTACGATTGGTCTGACGACCCTAATCAAGTACAAGATTGGATCCATATAGCCTTTGAACGAAGAAACCAGGAACCTAGCCCAACCTACCCTACCAAAGACTTATTTAAGAATAACCGTCCCTGTGACCAGGATGATCCCCAAGGCTGGCAATAACTGACACATTGTGTATTTTAAGGAATGAGACCACCCTTTCATATACTCACCTTTTGGCACAGCGATGATGAGGCGAAAGTCGCACCTTATGTCACCCAGGTGGTTCGCCAAATGATGCGCAACCCCCAGGCTCCATATGGTACGACTCCTGGCATTCCCGTTTTCACCTACCATGGGCCCCAACCTAGGCCAGAATGGCGGGAGCGGATTGGAGAGGCACAAGAAGGACTCGTCTTTATGTTTTTTCACAATTCACTTACCATCGATGAGGCTTGGCATGACTTTTTGCAAGAGCTTATTCAGCTAAAAAACGAAGTGTCCGGTTGGCATTGGGTTCCATTAGCTTTCAATAAAAATGCACTAAGGAACCCCGTGATTAGTCAATCTAATACCCACGTAGAGCGACTATACGACGCGAAAGAAAGTCTATCACATGCCATCCGTTTGGCGGTAACCCTGGAGGTAGGCAAAAGCCTGTACCCCGCGCCTTCAGCCCATACCAAGGCCCTGGAGCTTTTCATCAGTTTATCACATGGAGATGATCAAGGCGATACCTTAGCAGGAAAAATTGCAGGCCATTTACCCAAGTTGGCGGAAATAGCCACCTTCTACGATGTAGCGGATACCCGGCCCGGAGAATCCTTTGTAGAGCGTATTAAGAATTCGCTACAACAGGCGTTTGTACTCGTATTGCGTACCGATAGTTACGGAAGTCGTGAATTTTGTAGGCGGGAGGTTCTCATGGCCAAGCAATACCAGCGACCCGTCATCGTCCTCAACGCACTGAAAAAAGGAGAGTCCCGTTCATTCCCCTACCTGGGTAATGGTGTACAGCTTCACCACCATCCAGAAAACCAATTCACGGATGATGAGCTATCCCAGTTGATCGCCGACATACTGATGGAGGCAGTTCGCCACGAATACCAGCGGCGTTGGCTCTCCTACTGGTGCGATCAATTGCAGTACCCCGGCGAGGTAGTCATATTACCCTCTCCCCCAGAACTACTGGGCTTGGCTCAGAAAGGCTACGGTTCCGAAAAAGCCACTATCCTTTATCCAGAACCACCCCTTGGCGAACAAGAGGTATCGCTGTTGAATAACCTTCTCGGTTCGCGAAAAATTTCCACTCCATCGCAGTTATCTCTCCCCTCCCTATCCGCAAATGGCCTAAAAGGGAAGAAGATTGCCCTATCCGTAAGTGAACCAACGGGAGCATATATGCCAGGGCAAAGCTGGCACCACGTGTACGATGCCCTTATGGAGCTGGCTCGCTATTTACTCATCCAAGGAGCTACGCTCATTTACGGAGGATACCTCGGCTACCAAAAGGAAAAAGACGTTAATGTAATGCAACTGCTGGTAAACCTAGTCAGAGGGTCTCAATCTCAACTACCCGACCCTCAGCAGCCAGCCATTGTCAATTGGCTACCCGCTTTTATGCCCACCAATACAGAACTGAAGGCCCAACATCTGGGTGAAGTAGACTTCCAAAACCAAGCATACCCGGCCTGGGCACACCACTTACCCGAAGACGATGACCTTCGCAAGGTAGGAGCCCTCTTCGAGATGCGCCGCAATTTGGCCAATACTGCTGATGTGCAAATCGTACTCGGAGGTAAGCCAGAAGGTTTTATGGGTGTGTACCCTGGTGTGTTGGAAGAGGTATGGCGATTTGCACAGACAGGCAAGCCCACTTACTTGTTGGGCGGTTTTGGCGGTGTGACGCAAGCCTTAACCCAGGGTTTACAAGGCGACACCCTTCGAGACACCTCAGGGACCGCCCCTCGCTTCATGGTACAGGAAGAACTCCGCGCTCAAGCCCAAAAACATGGAGAAGATTTACCTGCACTTTCTGTGGTGCTGCACCAGATACAGGCCAATCCTGGGCTACACACAGGCCTCACTCAGGCCGAAGCTCAAACACTCATAGCTTCACAGAGTCTGCCGGAGATTATCCGGCTGGTATTGAAGGGATTGAACAAACCGAAATAAACCCACAAATCTCAGTATTTAATCTCCAGATTTTCAAGGAGGTATATCCTACAACGCGTCCTCATTTTTGTAGTAAAACAAAGAAATATGAGCAAATCAGTATTTATCAGCTTTGCAGGCAATGACCGTCATTGGGTAGAAAACATTAAAAGTTGGAACCGAGCAGGTTACCTAGGTCCGGGAATTCATATTAGCGCAGAACGCAACGATTTTCGATCAGAAGGAGACGCTAGAATAAAGAGAGAACTAACCCAACTAATACAAGGAGCTTCAGTAGTATTATTTCTGGTAGGTCAAGATACACATAATCGCTATTGGGTAGACTATGAAGTTATGCAAGCCCAGCAACGAGGGAAGCGAATTTTAGCAGCTCGTATTCCAAATACAACGGGTGGAAAACCAACAGCGCTTAGTCGGTTCTCTCTCTTCCCACTAGATCCTTCGACACTACGGAATTATCTGTAATGATATGTGTACAGGACAGTTCTCAATGAGAAAGAATAATCATTCATGAAAGGAATAGACTAACAAACCGAGCATTAGTTTGGGCTATTTTTATTTAAAAGGAAGTCTGGTATCAGGACAAGAATTAGCTCTTTATTATAAGCTAATTCTCAAGCCAGCACCCCATTGAATTATTTGCACCTCAATATTCCATTTCCGTATTTTTCGGCATGGAGTATACGCCTGAAGAGAAGCTAGCTATCTTCAAGAACCTGTTTCGAGGGCGTGAGGATGTATTTGCTATCCGCTGGGAGAAGGGAGCCAAAAGCGGCTATATGCCTGCTTATGCATACGACCGCTATGATTTTCAGCAGCATAAACGCAAAGGTGGTTCGCTGTCAAATTATCCGCACAAGGAATTCATTCCCTTATCAGATCGGGAGTATCTGCGTCATTTTTCGGGACAGCAATTCATCGGCGTATATCCGCTGTTACCTGATCATACCTCTTGGTTTATTGCGGCTGACTTCGACAAGCAATCCTGGATGGAGGATTGTCGGACGTTTCGGAAGGCTTGTCTAGCATTGGGTATCCCGAGTTACTGGGAGCGATCACGCTCCGGGGCAGGCGGTCATATATGGGTGTTCTTCGCCCAGCCCTATCCCGCAGCCAAAAGCCGCAGGATCATGCTGGAAATTCTTCACCAATCAGGGCTAGCCTCCAGGTTCGATAAATCCACTAGCTTCGACCGCCTTTTTCCCAATCAGGATACACTATCCGGTAAGGGTCTGGGAAACCTGATGGCCTTGCCGCTGCAAAAGTACACTTGGGCAAAAGACAATGGCTGTTTCCTAGATGATCATGGAGTCTCTTATGCTGACCAATGGGGTTATTTGAAGACCGTCAACCGCGCAACGGTTAGCCAACTGGATGAGTTATACACGCAGCTATTTCCCAAAACTGAAATTGAACCTTTCAGCCCTGCCCCTTCCGCAAATAATTCTCTCATCATTCGATTGGGTAGCAGGATATCTTTGCCTAAAGCCCATATCCCACCAAAACTGATTACCTTCCTCAAGGAAACACTCAACATTGAACACAATGCCTACTGGGCCAAGAAAAAGGCGGGAAAGTCCACTTGGGGCACCGAGCGATACATCCGAATGGTTGAAGAGACTGAGGAATGGGTGCATCTACCCAGGGGCTTTATCGGTAGCCTACTTCGCTTTTGTAAGCAACATGGTATTGAATACACGCTGAAAGATGAGCGGCCTCCATTCGATCAGGTAAAGTTTTCGGCTTCCATTGAGCCACGTGCCCACCAAGAGGAGGCCTTAGCCTCGGCAAATCGAAAACAATTTGGCGTGATCGCAGCACCACCGGGAACCGGCAAGAGTATCATTGGTCTCATGCTGCTCGTGCATAAAGGAGTGTCGGGACTCATCTTGGTGCACCGCAGGCCCTTACTTACGCAATGGATGGATCGCATTGAGCAGTTCCTGGGAATTCCCAAACAAGAGATCGGACGAATAGGCCAAGGGAAAGCGAAAGTAGGGAAACGAGTAACGGTGGCAACCTACCAGTCCTTGGGGAAGTACTTGGTCGAGCAGCCAGAAGCGCATCAGCAGTTCGGCATTTTATTAGTAGATGAATGCCATCATGTTCCTTCGGTTAGCTATCGCGAGGTATTACAACGACTCAACCCCTATTATCAATACGGCCTTACGGCTACCCCCTTTCGAAAGAGCAACGATGAGCGCCTGATTTTTGCCTTACTGGGAGAGCTGATTTGTGAACTTACCCCGCAGGCAATAGCAGATTTGGTAGTACCTCGCCTCATCGTAAGAGATACGGCCTTTGATGCGCCATACCATGCACTGACGGACAATTTCGAAACCCTTGCACAACTCCTGATCTACGATACGGCTCGAAACTCCCTGATTGTAGAAGACATTGCTCAAGCAGTTTCCTCCGGCAGAAAGGTGATGGTATTAACCGAGCGTATTGCTCACTTACACATCCTACAGCACTTTCTACAGGCCCGATTTACCACGGTTACCTTGAGTGGTGAGGATACAACTAGAGCCAAAACTGAGAAGTGGGAAGGCCTAAATCAAGGAGATTTTGAGGTGCTAATAACTACGGGGCAAATGATGGGCGAAGGAACTGATTTGCCACATACCTCCGCTTTGATCTTGGCCTTTCCCTTTGCCTTTGAGGGTAAGGTAGTACAGTATCTAGGGCGCGTTCAGCGGTCAGAAGTAGTACCCGTCGTTTATGACTATCATGATGCGAACGTGGACTACCTACATCGCCTTTTCCTGAAAGGTAACCGCCAATATCGGAAACTGGCAAAGCTGGAAGCGTTGCATCAGGACATGAACGATGAGG